>JAFNGF010000141.1 GCA_017885385.1 Planctomycetota bacterium | reverse complement strand
AACCTCAAGCGGCAAAGAGTCCGCCGAGATTTCATTGTACGGATTGATTATGTACGCCACTACCTTGGCAGCGGGCACCATTTGCGGGGTGGCTTGGAAGACTATCGCAGAGCCGGTCGTGGCATCCGACCACACGGTATGGCCGTTTGCGAACACGTCGTAGTAGATCGTCGCCTGGTGTGTCCGAAATACGTCGATCGCTACAGTGTCTCCGACTTGCACAGGCCCATCNNTCCCGATCCGGATCGGGACAGATGCAGAAAACTATCGGTGGGCGAATAGGCCGCGTAAATAACGAGATCTGTCTGGGCGTCAGTCCCGATAAATCGGGAGATGGAACCGTGCAATTGAGCCCAGGCGGTATGCTCAGGCGCCGTAAACGACACAGCGGTCGAGCCGGTCACCGGAATAGGCGACTGCTTCTGCTCGGATAGATTCTGGTAATTTTTGTCGAAATACTGGCAGGTCACCTCCCCACTAACGGTAACAGGCTGACCATCCGGCGTCTCAGCCACCAGCAGAACCTCAAAAGGCTGACCGGGCGTAATAGACTGCGAGGAGGCGATAAGCTGGCACTGGATGGTAGAATCCACTATTTTGAGCAGCTTAATAGTCTTCTCTTGGTGGTCCGAGGTATCGGTCACCATGACCTCAAGCTGGACGCTGCCGCCTCCGCCGGCGCCGGGCGTACCACTTACGTAGCCCACTGCCGGAAGGATGAAGTCTGCTCTGCCGCCTGATAGCGTAGCCGTATAGCTGGCATATTCCTCCCAGATGCCCACGTATCTGCTGGCCTTGACTTTGACAGTCCCTTCTACAGGCTTTCCGAAGAAGTAGCCGGCTTTTACGGTTCCGGCGATCTTTTCATTTACAAGAAAGTAATCCCGCTCCATAAGCAGGTCCACGTCGAACCTCGGCAGCACATACTTTTCCACGCGGACGTCAACGGAGCCGGAAGCAGAACCGGACTTGGCAGTTATTTTCCAGGTGCCGAAATTCAGCTCATTAGCCAAATCCAGCTCAAAAGGCGCCACGCCAAAGGCGTTGCTGGTAAGCGACTTTCGCAGTATCTTGACGCCTTTGCCGTCGGTGATTTCCACGCTGACTTCTGACGATGCAGTGGGTCGCAGGTTGTTGGTCAATATCAGAACGCGGCCGTGCATCGTCTGGCCGGGCTTGTAGATAGGTTTATCAGTTTCAATAAGAACGACCGGCATACACTGTACCTGGACTTGGGCAGTCATAAGGTCTTCGACGCCCTGCGCCTGAATCTGCAGCGTGTATGTTCCCGGTTCCACGCCAGGGACATCGAACCACCCGGTAAGCCGACCTCGGCTGTCGGTAATCCCCTCGAATAGTTTTGCGGCGCCGGAGGGATTTGTCCGCAGCGATACGGTCACGGGCACGGCAGCGGGACTTCGGTCGGCGATGTTCACCGCCGTAAGGGACACCGTGCCGGTGCTGCTGGCATATAAAGTCTTGGGTGCAAGCGCGACCACGCTGACAGTGTCTTTTATTGCACTTTTTTTGCTGTCGCGGAACATCTGCTCAACTTGCGCAACGCTCAAAGCCGAGTCGTAAACCTGACTGTCATCAATCAGGCCAGACCAAAAGCCGGCTTGATCAAGGGTTTTGGCGGCGCCAAAGTACAGCCCGCCGTTACTGCCATAAAGCTGGCGCAGGACGTTGGCATCCTTAGCGACTTCTACTCCATCCACGTAAAGATGCCTGCGTGACCCATCCCATACCAGGCCAACGTGGTGCCAGAGGCCGTCGGTGACTACGAATTCTGACGCCAGTGGAGATGTGAACCGGCCGCCGTCTGACAAAGTAGTAGCGAGCACACCCTGCGGGCCGGTTGTGCAGAGCCACGCCCTTCCGATGCCGGTTCCGTCGGCCTGCGATATTAGCGATTGTCCTGCGGTACCGCCCTTAATCCAGGCAAATGCGCTGAACGGCCCTGCGCCAGGGTCCAGCACAAACGGCGTGCTAACATAATCGTCGGCCCCATCAAACGATAGAGCCCCGCCGACCCTTCCGTCCAGAGGCTGCCAGACCGGATCGCCGCGGAGGACTCCGTGCCTGCTATTGCCGCTTGAGTCGGCTGCTTTGCTGCCTGAACTCTCGTCGAGCTTCCAATGCCCGGCCAGATCTCCCCTGGCTAGGTTTGCTGATAGAAGAGCCGTCCAGACTGTGACGAGAACCGCCGTGATTTGCATCCTTCGTTTCATTTTCCTACCCTTTCAAAGATTCATAATAAATATAGTATGATGCCGTAAGGCGCAGAGCCCAAGGCACAGGACATAAGACAAACCACAGATGTACAGACATCCGACTTCTAACGCTGATTTCTACTTTCGAAGGCAGGGATAATATGAATGTAAACCAAATACAAATTATGATGACGGGCAGAAAACTATAATAGACGTTTTCACCCTGTCTTCTTGATCTTATCAAGCTGAATGTTAACACGCAGGTGGGCTTTTTGCAACAGATTTTTTGCAGTTTTGCAAAAATCTGATATAAATTGAGTCGTGACCGCGGGTAAAGTCTGTCTGTTTCCGGAGGACCAAGAATGCGTAAGGATAGGTCAGTAATCGTTATTCTACTGGCGGCTGCTGCATTTTATGCAGTGGCACGGGCTTCCAGCCCGTGGGGCCACGGCCAGGATGGCCGTGCTACTAGCCGTCGAGGCGATCAGCAATTGCTGGATGCCTACTACCAGGACTACAACACACGTGTCGAACGGCACATCTACAAGAAGACGCCGCAAGGCGAATTGGCCATCCACATTCATTTTCCCAAAGATTGGACTGCCCAGGACAAACGTCCGGCTATCGTTTTCTTTTTCGGCGGCGGGTGGACCGGCGGCACAATCGAACAGTTCACCAGACAAGCCCATTACCTGGCCTCTCGCGGCATGGTAGCCGCCCGCGCTGACTACCGCGTGAGGTCTCGACATCAGACAACGCCCGAGGTATGCGTGGAGGATGCCAAAAGCGCCGTCCGCTGGCTGAGAAAGAACGCAGCAAAGTTCGGCATTGACCCAGATAGAATCGTCGCTTCCGGCGGTTCCGCTGGCGGCCACATCGCCGCCTGCACCTCCACCGTTACCGGTCTGGATGCAGAAGGCGAAGATACGGGCATCTCTTGCCGGCCAAATCTGCTAATTCTATACAACCCGGTGCTGAACTGCGCCGATGAACAAATTGCCCTGCGTATGGGTTCGACGGATATGGCTAATCGCCTTTCTCCCAATCTGCATTTGAGCAAGGATATGCCGCCGGCCATTGTCTTCTACGGCACCGAGGACAGGTTTTACTCCCAAGGCAAGGAGTTTCTGCAATTATCCAAAGAATTGGGAAATAAGGTTGAGTTGTATGCGGCTGGCCTCCAGCCGCACGGTTTTTTTAATCGTTCGCCCTGGCATCAGCAGACAACCTTCCTCGTGGACAAATTTCTTGCCAGACATGGATATCTGGCGGGCGAGCCTGCGTTGAAACTGGGCGAAAAAGACATCACACTTAAAAGGATTGCTGCCGAGCAAAAAGAAGGCGAAAGGCCGAGTCCTCCGCCGAAGCGGCTACGGCCCCCGCGAAGACGGAAGCCGCGAGACAATGAGCCGGGTCTCAAGGTGGGGCAACTTGCACCTGATTTCAAACTGCCGCCGCTGGTGATCCAGACCGGCGCAGACGGTCAAAGCGTTGGAATAATCGAATCCGTAGGGTATGCAGGTTTCTGCATACCAACCCGTGCACGTTTGCCGGTATGCACAGCATACCCTACTATTGTTAAAACTTCTTTTCGCGGCAAAAAGCCTGTCTGTCTTATCTTCAGCCCCGATCAAGTCGGGGACCTCCGTTTCGGTCCCAGGCCGGGACCGTGGAAAACTTGTACGTGTCGTACAAGGACAAAATTCAGTTTTTCCTGGTGTACATCTCCGAGGCCCATCCGAACCGGTTAAAGGGCACCGATCCCTCGACTTCGCTCGGGACAGGTTATAAGCCTGCCCAAGAACGTCGGCGAACGGGCTATTCTCGCCACTAAATGTGTTAGCGAACTAAAACTTTCGCTGCCTGTTCTTATCGACACTATGGACGGCGTTGCGGAAACGGCCTACAAGGGCTGGCCTGACCGTATATGTGTCGTTGATATTGACGGAAAAGTCGCCTATTACAGCGACCGTGGTCCTAAAGGCTTCAAGCCCAAAGAGGCTGAGGCTGTCATCAAGAAGCTCCTGACCCATGAAGGCCGCCTGAGCAATTAAGCGTTTAGCCCTTGGGCCAGATGGATTTCAGTTTCCAGAGGTTCAGGCTTTGAACCCTTGCCTGGCCGCCGCGAGCGAACAGCTCCAGCGAGGTATTGTCCGGATCAAGCGGCAAACACAGGTGCATCGTGACCCAGCCATCGGCGGGAAAGACTTCGACGCTGGTGCGATCCACCAGAATATGCAGCTTGATTTTGCCCTCGACAGGAGACAATCTTGCTTTCTGATCTCTGCAGGAAAGCGTTTTGTCTTTACCCTGATAGACGACCGGAATGCCTCGAAGTGTAAATCCGACCTCGGCAGCGGCTCCGGGCTCGATCTCGGTCTGGATTTCAAGCAGTTCACCCGATATGTCAGACAGCGGATTCTTGCCAGGCAAAAGGGCCGTGTCTTGCCAGGTAAGCTTGGCATCGCGGAGCTTTTCGATCTCTCGAACAGGGACCCGGCACAATCGAATTCCCTCGGCAAATGTGCGAAATGTCAGTTCGCAGGGAATCGACATCTGCTGATTGAAAGGCATTTCGGGAAATTTGCCGCCGCGCATCCAGACGATCTGAATCCTTCGGCCATCGGATTTGGGAATGTCACTGTAGGTCTGCGCTGCGTAGAAGTTTCCGACACAGGACTCAAGTACCTGGCTCTGCGGGGTGAATTTTCGGCCATCAAATCTGCCCAGCAGGTATCTGCCATTTGCGCCACAAAACACCCATCGGGTGTTTTCAGGATTACCATCGACGGGCAATTCAAAGAAATCGGGGCACTCGCTGCTGCCAGGAAGTTTTAGCTCCGAAAGTTGCGTCCATTGCTTCAGATTTCTCGAAGAAAGCAAGGCAAAGTCATCGTTATCAAGATATAAAGCCATAATCCACGTTTTCGTGGGTTCGTGCCAGATCACTTTGGGATCACGGTTGTCGCCCCGCATGTGTTCGATGACCGGATTGTCTTTGTATTTTGTCCAGGTTCTCCCGCGGTCGTTGCTGTAGGCAATGCTCTGGGTAAATGGTTTTTTCACCGGGGCGTGTGCCCCTGCTGAGGTGTAGAAGGCGACCAGGACATTTTCGCTGCCTGTTTGAAAGCCCGACGTATTGTTCCAGTCCACGACCGCCGAGCCGGAAAATATCGTGCCGAGATCATCCGGCTCAATCGCGTTGGGCAACTGCTTCCAGTGAATCAGGTCTGTACTGATGGCGTGGCCCCACGTCATATTGCCCCAATTGATACCGGTGGGATTGTGCTGAAAGAACATGTGATATTCGCCCTTGTAATAGACCAGGCCGTTCGGGTCGTTCGTCCAGTTCTTTTGTGGGGTGAAATGAAACTGCGGGCGGTACTTTTCATTGTACAAGCTACCGGTAGCTGAGTCATTCCGGTTTGCGCCGGCCATCACAGGATTTGCTGTTAACTGCGACAGGGCAAATAAAGTCGACCCAGAACCGATTTTTTTCAAGAAGTCACGACGACCGTACAGGTTCTTTTCAGCATTTGACCTCTGAGTTCCGGTAAGCATTTTTCTTCCTTTCAAAATGGCGCAGGCAGTCCAAGTACAGCATAAACCACTGCGACCAGCGGCCATACAATGAGCCGGAATCCTCCAAACAGCAGAAATCCTATAAGTATCAGCATTCCGAATTGCGAGAACTTTCTGTACGTATCAATAGCCTGTGGAGATTTTAGCCTGGCATAGACCATTCTTGAGCCATCGAGCGGCGGTATGGGGATAAGATTGAACACGGCTAAAACAATATTGAATAATATCGCCAATAGCACAAAATTGCCCAGCAGCGGTATCATTGCCAAGCGAAAAAGATGGAAGATGATGGCCAACAAAAGTGCCAGCAGTAGATTAGCAGCCGGACCGGCGGCCGCCACCTTAAAGATCTGGCCTTTGGTCAGGACCGAGAAGTCTACGGGCACTGGTTTTGCCCAGCCAAAATGCACCAGAAGCGGCAAGATAATGGTGCCGAGCAGACTGATATGCGCCAGAGGATTTAGCGTCAGCCGGCCCATTCTCTTTGCAGTGTCATCGCCGTACCTGTAGGCCATCCAGCCATGGGCGTACTCGTGGATTGTCAATGACACAAGAAAAATAGGAACGGTCGACAAGAACGTTATCGCCCGACTATTTAACATAACACCCGCCGTCGAAAAATAGAATTACTCTTGCAGGCATGTTACGTGCACAGCAAGCACTTTGAAAGAGAATTCTTTTTGGAATCTGGCACCCGGTGGCTATATTTATTAGGCCGCTACGATTTTGGGCGGCGGGTGACGGTTATAGGAGCGTGACTTGGGTAAAAGCAATATGAAGACTATTGACTTACGCAGTGACACGGTCACCTTGCCGACGCCGGCGATGCGCGAGGCTATTTATCGTGCAGAGCTGGGCGACGATGTGTTCGGCGAGGATCCCACCACCAACCGCCTTGAGAAAATGGCCGCCGAGCGCGTGGGAAAAGAGGCGGCGCTGTTGGTCGCCAGCGGAACAATGGGCAACTTGGTGTGCCTTCTTACCCATTGTGGCCGCGGAGAAGAGGTCATCTTAGGCGACCAATCACACACATTTCTCTACGAAGCGGGCGGCATGTCGGCCCTTGGCGGAATACACCCGCACACCATCGCCAATCAACCGGACGGCACAATGCGGCTGGAAGATATAGAGGCAGCAATTCGCGGCGACGATGTTCATTTCCCGCGGACTCGACTTATCTGCCTGGAGAATACTCACAATCGCTGCAACGGCTCTGCTCTTACACCCCAGTATACCGACGCCGTAGCCGGACTGGCTAAAAACCGAAGCCTGGCGGTGCACTTAGATGGTGCCCGGATATTCAATGCGGCTGTAGCTTTGGGTGTGGACGTCAAAGAGCTGACCCGCAGCGTCGATTCGCTGAGCTTTTGTCTTTCAAAAGGACTTGCCGCTCCGGTTGGTTCGGTAGTATGTGGCTCAAAGAAGTTCATTGCCCAGGCCCGGCGGATCCGCAAGGTCTTAGGGGGCGGCATGCGCCAGTCCGGGATAATCGCGGCTGCGGGAATCGCCGCGCTGGAACAAATGGTGGAGAGAATTGCCGAAGACCATAAAAACGCCCGGCGTCTAACCGAAGGCATCGCACGGATCGAGGGATTATCCGTCGACCCGGCAAAGACGCAAACCAACATTGTTTACTTTGACTCGGCCAGCGAGCGATTGACCGCCCAGAAGCTGGTGATGGAACTTGGCAAGAAAGGGATTAAACTTTTGCCTGTTGGGCCGCGTCGGCTCAGGGCCGTAACTCACTACGGCATCACCGCCGAAGATATCGATCTGACGCTAACAGTCCTACGCGAGTTAATGGAGGGCAGCGTAGCTGCACATTAGCAGGACAGATCCGCTCCGACCATATCCTGCAAGTACAGGGCTGTCAGTGGCTGGGGTTATAACCTAATTTTCCCCAGCAGCCCTTCTGCATCCAGTACAGGTCCTGGAAGCCCTCATCGCTTTGGGGCGTCCAGTTGCCGGAATGTCCGCGCTGGACGGTTCTGCCATATTGTATCGTATCGATACCTCTCCATTTCTTGTAGTCAGCGTGCCCATCAGCAAAAGTTAAATTTGTGCCGTCACCGTGTCGGATAGGTGGTGCNNTCCCACCATTGCTCTTCGCCGCCATAGTGAACTGCAAACGCATCCGGAGATACCCAGCCTTCGTCAATAAAAACAAGCCGATAGGCCGGCGCCGGGTTGTGAATGTCGCTCCTTTTTTTGATGTATAGGCCAGGCTCTTTCAGGACTTCCGCGTAGCAGATAGCATTCATCGAAAACATTGTAGTGTACGTCAGCATTTCTCCTCGCGTACCTGTCGGGCAGCGGTAGAGTTTTGCGTCCTTAACATACGGCCACAAGGACCCTCCTTTTATCCTGTCCTTCTGTGTATCTTCCGGCAGTTGTCCTCCAGTTGCCCAATTGGACGCGCAGCAATCAAGCACCCAGGCTATTTCATTTGCGTGGCCGAAGCTTGTGTTGTAAGGGGGACCATAGCCCATCGCCCCGTTGACAATCCTATCGTCATTCTCATCCGCATACACCATCCATGCAAGCTGAAACTGGTGTAGATTGTTAAGACAGGTTGCGCGTTTTCCCTGCTCTCTGGCTCTCTGCAATGTCGGTATCAATATCGCCATTAGAATCGCGATGATAGCGATTACCACCAGCAGCTCTATTAAGGTAAATCCTCTTTGCTTTTTCATGACTCCGCTCCCATTTTTGAACACCCAAAACCTCACATTACGCTATAATCATATTCCTTTTCGGGCAGCGATTCAAGCCTTTTATCCGGCAGAGGTACGGCTGATTTACCGCAGAGGACGCTGAGAGCGCCGAGAAAATTGGTTAAATGGTGGGTGGTTAATTGGTTAAATACTCACTACCGGCCAATTACCACTCACCAATTCCTCTGCGGATTCTGCAAGCTCAGCAATAAACAGGCCTATTTGGCTTTGGGGGCTGACCAGGAAGAAGGTTTCTCTGCGTCTGGGAACGGCAGTTGGTCAAAGCGTTTTCCACTGGCCGGCGTTTTCCCGAAAAAGATTTTGTCCGCAAAATCAACAAGCGTACGCCAATCATCCTCATTTTGAGCGTGCCCACCCTCGCGGAAATATATGCCGAGCTTGTCGGCGGCGCCCAAAAACTCGAATACGGGCTGCGCCCCGCGATGAGATTGCTGCGTGCCGTAAGGATTGGCCCACAGATCGCCAAGCGCATCGACCGAAACGAGCGCCCGCGGAGCCACCATCGCCTTTAGAAAATG
>JAFNGF010000140.1 GCA_017885385.1 Planctomycetota bacterium | reverse complement strand
AGAAACCTGCATACCCTACGGACTGGCATTGTGTAATAGCATTGCTGAGAGGATGTTACCTGCCATCGTCATTGCGAGGGACCCCTTCGACTAGGCTCAGGGTAGACTCCCCGACCGAAGCAATCTCTACCATTGATAGTTTTGAGATTGCCGCGCCCTGACAAGTCGGGGCTCGCAATGACAAGGGCCTGCCATAGAATCTGGTCACACACAGGTCTGTAGGGTGCATGTCATCTTTGTAGGTAAAGAACCCGCTTATTTGGGTGTATTCGTGTGTTGATGGTTGCGTTAAGATGTGGATTCCCGCTTTCGCGGGAATGACAGAGGGATAGTAGCTATTATTAACGGAAAAATGGGGCTAAAGGCCCAAAAAATCTACCTACAATCGTGACATGCACACAGGTCTGCGCAGATTGCGCCTTGGCACTTGACCGGCTGGATTGATTCTGTTAGTCTGCTTGGCCGTGTGCGCGGCGCAGAGACTGTACAGGCAAGTCTGAAGCCTACGGGCTGACGCCGAATATGGAGAAGCTTAGCTAATGAACTCTTTCAAGCGGGTATTTAAATACGTCTGGCCGCAGTGGCCGCGGCTGGTTGCGGTCGTCATCAGCGCAGTAGCCGTTTCTGCTCTTTTGTCTCTGAGCTTCATTACGGTCATACCACTGCTGAAGATTATGATGGGTCAGGAGGGCATCCACGGGTGGGTGGAAAGAAAAATCAGCGCAGACCGGTACGGCATTGTATTCTCCATCCCGGAAAAGCTGGAGTCCGCCGAATCGGGCGTCCCTTACCCTCTTCTGGTTGCGGACGTCAAGCAGCGCAGCGTCGCAGCAAAAGCAGGGCTGCAAAGGCTCGATACAATTATCGGCGTCAACGCACTTTTGCCTGACCAGCAGCGCCAAGGCCCCCCGCTTGGCGGCAGCCAAATAATTCCCCGAGGTAAGCTGCTTGAAGCACTTGCAGCTGCGCCGGCACACGCCGACCTTACCATTCAGCTGCGTCGGGTCAATAATGCAGGCTCGGCTGACACCAAAGTCCTGACATTCAATACCGGCCCAAAGCCATTTTACTTGGACCGGCTGGAGAGCTGGCTGAGGCTGCTGCCCAGAGAACAAACCAGCGAAAACAAAACAAGAACGGTAATGTTTCTTATCCTGGCGGTAGGGGTCGTCACCGTAATTAGATGCCTGGCAAAGTTCTATCAGGAATACGTGGCTCAGAAGGTCGTTCAGGTGGCGGTAAATCATTTGAGGGAGGATGCTTTCGGGCACGCCTTGGATATACCCGTCGGATTTTTTTCAAATGAGAGGCCAAGTGACACCGTCAGCAGGATTGTTCGCGATACCAGTGTGATGGGAAAGGCCGTCAGCGTCATGCTTGGCAAAGCGCTGCGCGAGCCGCTGAACGTCCTTGTTATGGTAGTGTTAGCGATGCTGCTGAACTGGCATCTGACCGTAATTTTCTTGTGCGGCGCGCCGCTGGTGCTGGGATTGCTGGTTGTATTCGGCAGAAAAATGAAGCGTGCCAGCAGGAAGTCGCTGGTGGCCGGCTCCCAAATGCTGGCAAGGCTCCAGGAAGCAATGGCAGGACTTAAAGTCGTCAAGGTCTACAACCGCCGCGAGTACGAAAAGGAAAGGTTCGAGCTGATAAATCAGCGGCTGTTAAAGCAGCTGCTAAAAATGTCAAAAGTCGACGCCGCTACCATGCCGGTAATGGAAGTGCTCGGAATGATAGCGGCTTCGGCCGCATTGTTGATGGGGTCGTACTGGGTTACGGCCGGCCAGATGGACGGCAGCGAATTCCTGGGCTTATTGTTTTTGCTGGGCGCCGCTGCCGAGTCGGCGCGAAAGACAAGCGACATTTGGAACAAGGTACAGGAAGCAAATGCCGCTGCAGAAAGAGTATTTGCGGTGATAGATACGCCGGGGGAGTATGAAAAATCCGATGCGGTCGAGCTGCCGCTGTTGAAGGAGAAGATAGAATTCAGGGATGTTGTATTTGCCTACCCCGGTGCGGCTGAGCCGGCGCTGAAGGGGATCAATCTGGTGGTGCCGGCCGGCTACAATGCTGCTATCGTGGGACCTAACGGCTCAGGCAAAACCACGCTTGCAAATTTGATACCGAGATTTTATGACCCCGATTGCGGCCAGGTTCTGATAGACGGCACAGACATTCGTGACGTAATGTTAAGCAGCCTGCGTGGGCAGATCGGGCTGGTGACACAGAATGTAGTGACATTCAACGATACCATCGCGGCCAATATAGGATACGGCAAGGATGGCGCCACCAGAGAAGAAATCGTTGCTGCAGCCAAGCGAGCATTTGCCCACGAGTTTATTAGTCTGCTGCCCGAGAGATATGATACGGTGATCGGCGAGAATGGCGCAGGCCTCAGCGGCGGGCAGCTGCAGAGAATTGTCATCGCCCGAGCGATTCTCAAGAACCCCTCAATCTTGATATTCGATGAGGCAACCAGTCAGGTGGACGCCGACAGCGAAGCCAAAATCAGAGAGGCTATCGAAGAAATCATGCAGGGTAGAACCACTTTGATAATCGCCCATAGGTTCAGCACTGTTGCCACTGCAGATGTAATAGTAGTAATGGATGGCGGGCAGATTGTCGCTCAGGGCCAGCACGATGAGCTGCTGCAGACCTGCCCACTGTACCAGAGTTTATGTGAAACGCAGCTTGTAAAGGCCTGAGAAGCAGGCTCAGTGCCGGCCGGGAGAAAGCTCGCTGTCGTTTGTGCTCGGCTTTTGGCCCCGGGCGTTTATGGATGTATGATATTTTGGAATCTTGGTTATGGCAGAGCTCTCACGAGAGCAGAAAGCGCACGAGCTGTTTAAGAAGTTCGAGGGCAATCCTATACTAACGCCCAAGGATTGGCCCTACCCAACGAGCGCGGTCTTCAACCCCGGCGCCGCGAAGCTGAACGCCGAGACGCTGCTGTTGGTGCGTGTCGAGGACATGCGAGGTTTTTCACACTTGACCGTTGCCCGCAGTGCCGACGGCTTGACGCGGTGGCAGGTCGACCCCGCGCCGGCCCTTCAGGCCGATCAGAGCTCACGGGAAGAAATGTGGGGTCTGGAGGATCCTCGTATTGTCTGGCTCGAAGAGCAAGAGCAATTTGCCGTGACGTACGTCTCTTTCAGCGAGGGCGGCCCGGTGGTTTCGCTGGCGATTACCAAGAACTTCCGGACTTTTGCCCGGCTGGGTACGCTCTTGCCGCCGGAAGACAAAGACGCCTGCCTGTTTCCTTGCAGATTCAACTCGCGTTTTGCGCTGATCCACCGTCCTGTTGTTCGAGGCGAGGCGCATATCTGGCTGAGCTTCTCGCCGGATCTCAAACATTGGGGCGACCATCAACTGCTGATTAGAACCAGAGCCGGCTATTGGGATTGTCACCGAGTAGGCTTGGCCTGTCAGCCCATAGAGACGCCGGAGGGTTGGCTGCTTTTTTATCACGGCGTCCGTAGTACAACTGCTGGACAGATATATCGTGTCGGCCTGGCGCTTCTCGATGCCAAGGCGCCGTGGAAGGTCCTGCGTAGAAGTGACGAATGGGTTCTGGGCCCACAGGCCTATTATGAAAGAGTCGGTGATGTGGGTGGTGTTGTGTTTCCAACCGGCGCCATTGTTCGCGAAGAGACCAACCAGCTTAACCTTTACTATGGTGCCGCTGACTGCACAGTTGCGGTCGCGACCGCCAATTTAACTGACGTGCTCGACTATATTATGTCGTGCCCCCAGGCCGAGGAGTAAAGCCACGCCCCCTCNNCTTTACCCGCCATACGTCGGCGGGGCAAGGCCGAAGCAATCTCAGCCCGTCAGGGCCGGCCCGCCGGACGTGAACGTCCTGATCGGCATCGTAGCCGTGAACGATTACCCCCCACCGGACTGAGCCAGCTCAATCAACCTTTGGAGAGGGCATACAATATGTTCTGGCCAGCCTATAGCCCCCAATTTAACTAAACAAATACCCTCTCAATTATCCCGATTGACCGATAAGGGCATAAAAAAGCCAGATTCGTTAAACAACAGAATCTGGCTTCGGAGGAGGGTGATGAAAAGCTATTTATTGGCCTGTAAAGAAACAGGCGTAATTTTCGATCGCCCTTGTTCTAATAGAGTAATCGAATAAATGCCCAGAAATTCTTTAGCGAAAAACGGCAATTTAGAAAAAAAACTACCCTACTTCTCCGTGGAGTTCAAGTCCCCGGTAGGGCGGATTCTGATTTTTTTGGTAAATTCTTCTCAAAACGTTCAGTTCGCGCCCTATAAGCACTTTATTTTACGGTTAATAAACAAATCTTGTTCTCATATTCTAACTGAAAACCTGTTATTTCTTTACGTTGTCTGCTTCAGATGTGTGGGCGTCGGTCACGAAGTCTAATCACTGATTCGACCTCTGCCACAAACCGGCTGGTGCGAGACTTACAGTTGACTTTCCAAGGAGGCCCGCTCGGAGTTTTGTCACCGCCGCAGAGAAGGGTGACAGCGGTGTCGCTGACGCGGGTGGGTGTTTAGCCGACTTTGGACTCTGCCATCCCCAAGCCCGGCCCTCCGGCTACGGTTTGGTGCTTCGGCGAGACGAGTCGCAGAAACGAGTGTACGGACAGGTGCAGGGCTTGAGGTCGCCACTCCCGTCGCGGTCTACTGCGGGGGTCCGACGCCGTGCCGGCGTC
>JAFNGF010000139.1 GCA_017885385.1 Planctomycetota bacterium | reverse complement strand
GGGTGGTGATTTTCTGCCGTCGGCGGATTTCACAAACGGGGCAACTACATTGCGGGAGAGATTACAAGCAGATTAGACGCCCATAACGGATTTCTTTGTATTATGCTGTTTTGTTTGGTTAGTACGGCGCGCGTGGCAATCGTCGCAATGACCAGGCAGCAGACCGATTCCTGGACCTGGGTGCTATTTCAATTCTTCGCCCTGACCGCACTGGCCTATGTAGTGACATTTATCGTTTATCAAGTTGGTAGTTTATTGGTCGGCCAGTCTGGCCTTATGCGGAGTAGATAATAATTGCTCCGACGCCCAGAATGATTGCAGCCAGAAACCGAGAAAGTATAAGTGACCGTTTTTGATACCAGTCAAGCATCCGTCCAGTTTTTGCGGGTCCCAGCATAAAAACCAGCAGCCCTGATATTAGGAAAAGAATCCCGAAGACAACAATCACCCAGGTAATGTCGCATTCGCGGGCACCGAGCAAGAACACGACTGCCAGCGCAAGCCGGATCAGTCCGGCGAGGTATATGCGGTTGCCCTTTTTGAAGAATACCATCAAGCGTCTCATTACTTGCGGCTTCACCAGAAACACAATCGCAATAGAAACGATGATTACGCCTATGATTTTAATAACCGTGCCCATAGTGCTTATCCTTCCTTATCGCCTCGTTATGTGACTTATTGGGGATTCTCGGCGGCGTTTTTGGGCGTCCCGTTACCTGTTGCACGCTTCACGGCTCGGTTCATCGATAGGCTCTATCAGATCGATGTCTATCTCAACGCTTGCTGCCTGGCCGAGCATATCTATCTGCAAGAGCAAACGCGAGACGTTTTTGATCTGGATGACAATTCCCTCCAGGCCCAGCAGCGGCCCAGCTACGACCCGGCACCGTTGGCCGGCCTTGATGTATTTGTACGGCGTCAGGGGAGCGCCGGCCCGAAGAGCTTGCTCGAATTGTATCAGCTCCTTAAGTAATTTCTCCTGATCTTTTACTATGATTACATTTGCGACACGGTTAGTTCGCAATAGCTCCACGCGTTCGGTTTCCTGGCCGCAAAAGAATAGATATCCACTGAATAGCGGCAGTAATGAGCGGAGCGTTCTGTGGCTTCGGCGCTGAACCTTCCAGGTCATAGGCAGAAAGTAGCGGATATTCTTGGCGACCAAATCATGCGCCAGAGCTTTTTCGTTTCTGCTTTTGGTGTGGGCGACCCACCACAGGCCGGTAAAATCACTGATTGATTGTGCTTCCGGCCAAATGATAGGTGGATTTTCGCTTTCTTTAAGCAAGTTTGTGCTCCCTATTGTTACTGTGCAATAAGCATTAAGGCACGCTCGTTCTCACGACGCCCCGACGAATCCAAGCTTTTGCCTGCTCTGGCAATCATTAAACCGCTATTTGCTTTTAGTCGATTAATCAAACGGAGAATTAGTTTAGATGTATGCGGGCAAAAAGTCAAAATAATTGCCAATTTGCCTCCGACTGTTCCTGCTTGACGCTTGACAGTGGGGTTTCTATGATGAATTTGTCCATTTTTATAGTAGTGGCAATGCAGCTGGAGCAATAATGGCTGGATCACGAATTGCTGCGGGTCTTGCCGCCTCGCGAAGCAAACTACCAAGAGCGGCCGGCAAGAATAGTCTCAACGTCTTATTCACCTGCATTGGCAGGCGGGTCGCTCTGCTCAATTGCTTTCGACAAGCAGCAAGGCAGCTAAGAATAAATGCCTCATTTTTCGGCACCGATACTACACATTTAAGCTCCGCCCTGCAATTATGCGATAAGGCCTTTCTGGTTAAGCCGATAACACACGCCGGCTACATAGAACAGTTGCTCACGATTGTCAAAGACAACGCCGTAAGGTTGCTCGTTCCTACCGTTGATTTGGACTTGAAGCTTCTGGCCCAGAATAAGCCAAGGTTTGCCGCCTTGGGCTGCCAAGTGCTGGTTTCCGATCCCAAAGTAATCGAGGTTTGTCAGGATAAGAGAAAAACGTATCGGTTTTTAGTGAAAAATGGCTTTACTACTCCGCTTACTGTCAGCATCCGCTCGGCGATTTCCAGGCAGCTCCCGGCACGTAGGTTGACTTGGCCCTGCTTTTTGAAACCCTGGGATGGGTACGCCAGCAGGGGGAATGCAGTCGTGAACAGCCGCAGAGAGCTGTTGTTATTTGCCAGGCGGATACCAAATGTTATCTGTCAGGAGTTTGTCAGGGGTACCGAATATACCTGCGACGTCTATGTGGATTTTGGGATGAAGGTTCGCTGCGTTGTGCCGAGAAAACGCATCGAGGCAAGAGCCGGCGAGGTCAGTAAGGGCCAAGTGGTAAAACATGCCCGCATTATGAACGAGGCCGCCAGGCTGGTGGAGGTCCTCGGGGCAGGGCCCGGCGTTATAACTCTGCAACTATTCCTGACCCGGCGTGACAAAGTGAAATTCATCGAGATAAATCCACGGTTTGGGGGCGGCGTCCCGCTGTCAATCAAGGCAGGCGCCAACTTCCCAAAGTGGATATTACAGGAGCTGCTCGGCAGAAAAACAAATATCCGCTTTGACGGCTTCAAAGACAGCTTGGTTATGCTTCGGTACGACAGTGAAGTCTGGCTGGTAAACCCCGGCACTAAAAGAGGCAGCAAGTGATATTTGCCAATTTACTGCACAATATAATTGGGCCGCACAGGTCGGTTGGATGGGTTGTCAACTTTTGGCCCGTATTGGTGGTGTCTTTCGCAGGATCGCTGGCTGCTACCTGGCTGTGCAAAAAAATAGCCATAAAATTTGGAATCGTCGATAGGCCTGATAATCTGGTTAAGACACACAAAGAGCCCATCGCGTACCTTGGTGGCGTGGGAATTCTCACCGGCCTGACAGTGGGAGCACTGGTCGGTATAGGATGTCTGGGGAAAGAGGAATTTCTCGGTCCCGCACTAAAGTGGCTGCTGGGAATCTTAGCCGGCGGAGTGATAGCATGTTTCGTTGGACTCACAGATGACATATTCAATATGAGGCCGCGGCATAAATTTCTGGGCCAAATCTGTGCTGCAGTAGTTTTGCTGCTTGTAGGTATTACGCCAAACTTGCATCAGGTTGCTGACCCTTTGGGTCTGCCGCTGCCTCCTGCCCTTGAGACGATTCTGAGCATCCTGATTGTAGTATTCTTCGTCCTCGGTGCGACGAATTCGCTGAATTTGCTTGACGGCCTTGATGGGCTTTGCGCGGGAGTTACGGCAGTTATTACGGTTGCAATGCTCTTTTTATCCATACACTTAGCGACCTGGGGATACAGCAAGGTCGGTGACCCGGTGCGGATTATAATCTGCCTTTGTCTTGTAGGAGGAGTCTGTGGGTTTTTGCCCTTCAACCGGCATCCGGCTAAGATATTCATGGGTGACGCCGGCAGCATGCTTTTGGGTTTTATGGTTGCCTCGCTGATGCTGCTATTTGCGGAGCGAGTTCCGCGATGGTGGCTGGCTTCAATCATCGTATTCGGCCTGCCGATTCTGGATACGGCTGTGGCATTGGTAAGAAGGCTGCTCAATCACCGACCTCTGTTTGTCTCCGATCGCGGCCACATCTACGACCAGATGATTGATAGAGGAATGCCGCTAAAAAAGACCGTTGCTGTCTGCTACGTGCTCGCCGGCATTTATGCTCTGATTGGGCTGGTGATGAGCCAGATAAGAACCTGGTATGCTGCGGGCGTATATGTACTGGTTTTTGTAGTATCCGGCTTAGTGATATGGAAGAAGGGTTACCTGCAAATGGAGGGGCTGCGCGGAGCCCGCCGAAGGCGGGTTTGATCCAGTCCAGGGCTTCGCCTTGGCCGGGGAAACGCCGGTCTTTGTAATGTACATGAATAGTCGATGGATAATGTCGGCAGTTTTGGCTGTAGTTTTGTGCCCGATGCTTTGTAAGGCCCAGGTCATAAATACTGGTCCCCTCCCCTCACCGATAGTTACACGAAACTCGGTAGAAGTCTGCCTGAATAGTAGGTACTCACAGCATACTCTGAATAAAACCGCAGCCAGCACCCAGCAGATAAGTAATGTCCTTTGGGCCGCAGGAAAAGCACCGTTTACAGGCTCTTACAGGAATATATTCGTCGCCACACCAAGTGGGACATATTCATACAACCCAGTCGGCCACTCACTAAGCTGGCATTCAAACGAAGTAACGTCTGATGGCGCCTTCGCGATCAGATATGAAAGCGAGCTTGATTTCGATGCCGGGGTTTGCTTTATGCCGGCAATGCTTGCGTCTGTCTCTTTATGGAAGAGTACTGAATCGCCAATGGCGAACTGCCCAAAAGGAATTGGATACCCAACGGCAAGGTTGATTTTTGGAGTGCAGACGGTTAGAGGGCTGACAACTGAATTGGCAGCGCATTGTTCCGTACCGGAAGGTGAGCCGGGGTGGCTGCCGGACCCTTCAACTACGGGCGATAACAGCCTTGAAGAAGTCTTAGCCAATCTGAAGTACGTCAGCAATTTTGGTCAGATGAATTTGACGCTGCGGCAGATTTCCCAGATTCTATGGGCAGGATATGGTTGCACCGCTCACACGACAAGCAACAGTAGGGTGGGTTTAACCGTTCCCTCAGCCTACGCCAACTATTATTTGACCCGGAGCATTTACTTGGTGAACGAAGATGGCGTCTATCGTTATCACAACAGAAATCCCAGTACAAGCACGGCTACGAAAGACCATAAAATTGAGCGATTAAGCTCTGCTGGCGATAGACGTGGGCCGCAATCTGCTGACGCCAGAGTTAGTCTGCGATCTGCTGTTAGTGGTTTACCTGCGGCGCCGTGCTATGTCGTACTTTGCCTTGATTCTTCCTATGTAGGGCAGCAGTACGCTCAATTAGAGACAGGTTTCGTGGCCGGCAATATGCTCATCCAAGCCAGTGCAATCGGTTTGGGCTGTCACTTTAAGACTAAGCTAACCTCGGCCGAGCAGAAAAGTATTCAAGCCGCCACAAATATACCCGCATCACACATCCCCCAAGCAATAGTCAGCATAGGTCCGCTTGGGCCAACAGAAACCTCAGTGTCTATTTCTGTGGCTCTCCAAGGTGATGGCCGCCCTGATGAGGGGTGGCTCGTTCCGTTGACCGTTAAATTCTTCACGCCGGGGGCTGATGTATTAAACGATACTCCGACATACGAATTCAAGCTGACCACCGCCAAGTCTCTTGCCGGCAGCGAGGCTGTCTGCGAGGCTACGGGCATCGCGCCAGGCAGCTATGATATCACCGCGCGTAGCGAGTCGACTCTGATGAGTGTCAAGAAAAGCGTGGTCATCCCGACTGGTCGGGACACGTCCGTGGACTTGGGCACACTTCTGGAAGGTAATGCCAACCAGGACAGCGTAGTCAATCTTGATGATTATGCCATCCTGTCGAGGTGCTGGCTGGCGTCCAAGACGCAGGCGGAGTATGACGTGAGGGCGGATTTCGACCGCAACGGGCTTATTGATGTGGCTGACCTTTGTCTGTTGGCGGCCAACTGGCTGAGGAGCTCGCCGGTAGAAATCCCGCCTTAACTAGATGGTTACTGTCAAATATTGCGTATCGTCGGCAAACCGTATCGCCCCCTGATAGGTAGCAGGGATAAGGATAGTATCGCCTGCCCTAAATTCAACGGGATTCGCATCGGCTGACAGGAGTGTTCCACAGCCGGTTATGAAAATCATAGTTTTCATTTTGCCGGGCGATAAAAGCAGCTCGGAGCCATTGCCCTGGTCAGCTTTATCTACCTTGAAGTATTCGCAATCTACCAGTCTACCGACCGTTGTTACCGGAAGCTCGCTGCTCCGGACGCCAAAGTGAATGCTCTCCATCGCTTCTTCGATGTGCAATTGCCTGGGCTTGCCGGCGTCGTCCACCCTATTGAAGTCAAAAACGCGATAGGTCGTATCGGATGGTGTCTGGATCTCCGCGATCAATAGACCTGCTCCGATGCTGTGGACGGTGCCGGCTGGTAGAAAGTGACACTGGCCCGCCTTGACCGGCACTTTGGCCAACAGTTCAGCCGCCGTGCCATTTTCTATCGCTTCGGCAAACTGCCCTTTGGTTACGCCTTTCTTTAACCCTTTGTAGATTACTGCACCCGGCGCTGCGGCTATTATGTACCAGCACTCGGTTTTAGGCTGTCCCTTACCCAGGCGCCGGCAAGTTTGTGGGTCAGGATGGACCTGCACGCTCAAAATATCGTCGGCGTCTAAAAATTTAATCAAAAGAGGAAAAGGCGTGGCAAAATTCTTATTGCCTGTTATCTGTTCCGGATATTTCTTGACTACCCAAGAAAGCGTCTGCCCGGCAATTTCGCCGTTTGCGATGACGGATTTGTCTTCCGGCAAATCCGCCAGCTCCCAGCTTTCGCCGATTTCTTCAAACGCAGGTATGTCCTTGTTGAAGACTTCTTTCAGCTTTTGTCCGCCCCATATTCGCTGCTTGTATATGGGCCTAAATTTTAATGGGTAAACTTTCACGCCGGTTATTTTAACGATGCTCCCGCAGAACATCCATAACCGAATGCCTTTTAGGCGCAGGCTGGACACAGGCCTTCGAGGCGAACCTGCTGCCGGCTAATGATAAAGCCCTTGTGAGGACTCTTCAGCATAGGTACGGACATATCCGTCAGACAGTGCGTGCCGCCGCAATTGGTGCATGTAAAATGTGGGTGGCATTGACGGTTTGTGCAATTGCCGGCCAATTCAAAGTGCCACGCCCGCTTGTCGAGATACGCTTTGTGTAGAAGTCCGGCTTCGAGCAGACTCGACAGCGTACGGTAGACCGTAACCTTGTCGAGATGCTTTCGCCCCAGTGTGACAGTGATCTGGTCTTGCGTAAGTGGCGTTGCGGTCCTGAGCAGTACCCCCAGTATTGCTGCTCGGCTCTTAGTGCGGTATAGCCCGGCTGCCGTCAACATCGCATGCGGTTGTGCATCCAGATCTGACTTTGTCATTTTTTCTCCAGAAAAGCCTGCCGCTCCCTTACGGTCGCGGCTCTGTTTTTTTCCTTTCAGTGGTGGGCATGCTGTAGATTGCTCTTGGAACTGACAAATAACAATGGAAACACGATGTCACTAAAACAGCAGGGAAACCACACAGCGATAAAAAGAACGATAAGCATCCCGCCAATTATCGAGATGGTTATTTCGCCGTGTGTGTTCATCATAATATGGGCTGCTGATGCCCACGTACTTATTAATATGTGGCCGGCGTGGGGGAATTTCGTTCGAGGCAAAAAGTACGCTATCAGGATACCCAGAATCGCCGCCGGGTTGACAATATACCACTCTTCGATGAAGCCGATGTGGATTTTCGGCTCATAATGCCCAGGCTGTTCATGCTTAGCTTCGTCTTTGTCCAGACCGTCATGCTGGTGCCGACCGTGTACCTGAGCCTCGGTTGGGATTGCTACGCCANNCCGAAAAAGGGGATAATCGAGTCACTTAAAGTAGCCGCGCCTATCGACCCAAAATAGCCGACAAGTAGCACTATGATGAAGCGTTTTGTCTTTTCGTGCAGCCTAAATAGCGATGCGGTTACTATTGCCGAAAATGTCACATGGGTCGGATGAAATATGTAAAAGAGGCGGTAAGTTGTCTGCTCTGAAAGATTTCTAAACAGTAGCATAAGGGCAATACCTGTCAGAGCGCCGAATAATGTAAATGGAGCATGGGCTCGTAGTTCGGTTAGAATGGTCGCAATTCTGCCGTATAGTCTCATTTTCTCATCCAAGTCAAGACGGCCGCTGGGGCTGTTGCTCAACTCCATACGATATTGTATGCACGGCGGTTCAAAAAATGCAACTAAGTTGCAAATTTCCCCGCGCTTTTTGTCAAATTTTTAGCTCTTGCCACACTGGGTAGGAATAGAATCGACCGTTCATGGGGTAACATGTCGAGTTTGGGCCATTCTTGGTCGTTGCGAGCGAGGCCCTTCGATAACACTCAGGGCGTGCCCTGAACGCAGTTGAAGCCGTTCAGGCCCGGCAGTGCCCCGGCATTCGGCAGTTCTGCGGAACGACGGGCCGGCACTGACGGGGGGTAAACTCCGCTGAGCGCGGCAATCTCTGGCCTACGCCGGGTTAACCCGTCAGAGGTACGGCCGGGTTAAGATTGCTTCGGCCTTCACCCGTCAACGTATGGCGGGTAAAGGCCACGCAATGACGTAAAAACGCGGATTTATCAATGTGAACGGTTACAGATAGAAGATGCCCCTGTACGATGGGCGAAAAAAGCATTGCGGGTTTCAGGCCCGGCGGTTAAATTAGTGCTCTCAGTTACAGGCGGCTCAAAGCAGACTTCTGCCGGCTGACGCTTATGGCTAAGCACGCCGTACTATCTACATGAGGCGAAATTGAAAAGTGTACGCAAACTGCAATGAAAATTTTACGAGCAATATCGGATTTTGAGAAAATAAAGAAGGGCTGTGTGCTTACCATTGGCAATTTCGACGGCGTCCATCTCGGCCATCAGGAAATCTTAGCTGCTGCCAAACGAATCGCTCAGGAAAGGGCAGCGGAATTGGTGGCGATGACTTTTGAGCCGCATCCGGTTGCCATTTTGCATCCGGACAGGGCACCTGGTATGCTTACGCCCCTGGAGCTCAAAACGCACCTGCTGGCGGAATGCGGCGTAGATGCTCTGATAGTGTTAGAAGACAATCGCTGGTTGCTGAATCTCTCGCCGGGGAATTTTGCGAGTCGGTTTATTGTTGATAATATGCAGCCAGGTGTAGTTGTTGAGGGCGATGATTTCAATTTCGGCCTGCACCGGGCCGGCAACATTGATACGCTGCGAGAGTTGGGTTCACAGAGAGGCTTTGAGGTTTGCGTAATTGGCCCGAAGGAAATCAAGCTGTCGACCGGCCAGACTGTCAGGGTTTCCAGTACTCTGATTCGCTATATGCTTGAGAGCGGCCACGTAGCTGATGCCGCTGCCGCTCTGGGCAGGCCGTATCGGCTGATCGAGAAGATCATACCCGGTCGGGGAATTGGCAAAAAGCTGGGCTTTCCAACGCTGAATATGAAAAAGCCCACGCAGGTTATTCCCGCCGAAGGCGTCTATGCCGGCTTTGTGAAAATCGGCCAGACTATAGAGAATGTCCTGGCCTCCGAGGAAAAAATCCCGGCTGTCTATAGCATCGGCCAGGCGCGAACATACGGCGAAGAATTTCCACTGCTGATAGAGGCGCATTTGCTGATAGAGAATGTCGGCGATTTGATCGGCAAATATATGGCGATGGATTTTGTCGAGCGTATCCGCAGCCAGCATAAATTCAAAAGATCTGAGGAGCTTTCCGCCCAAATCGCAAAAGACTGCCAAAAGGCAAAAGAATTATTGCCGCGTCCAAAGATTTGAATTTCCGTAAATTTTTTTATGAAAGGCTTTTGAAAGTACTATATGTATACAAATTACATTCGCAATGTAGCAATAATTGCTCATGTCGACCACGGCAAGACGACACTGGTCGATCAGCTGTTGTATCAGTCAGGCATGTTTCGCAGCGAGGATCTTGACAAGCTTGCCGGCGGAAAAGACGGCCTGATTATGGATTCTAACCCTATAGAACGCGAGCGGGGCATTACAATATTAAGCAAAAACTGTTCCGTTTTGTACACAGACCGAAAGGGAAAGGAATACAAAATTAACATTATCGACACCCCGGGCCATGCTGACTTCGGCGGTGAAGTCGAAAGAGTCCTCAAAATGGCGGACGGTGTACTATTGCTTGTCGATGCCTTTGAAGGCCCGATGCCACAGACGCGGTTTGTTCTCAGCAAGGCCCTGCAGTGCAACCTGAAGCCTGTCGTTGTCATAAACAAGGTTGACCGTAAGGACTCCCGCCCGAATGATGTCGTCAACGAAGTTTTCGACCTGCTTGTTCAGCTCGGCGC
>JAFNGF010000138.1 GCA_017885385.1 Planctomycetota bacterium | reverse complement strand
TGGGTAATCTGACTCGTGACCCGCAGCTTTCGTATACGCCGAACCAGACGGCCGTGGTCGATTTCGGGCTGGCGACAAACCACCGATGGACGGCCGCCGACGGCACGCAACGCCAGGAGACCTGCTTTGTCGATTGCAGGGCGTTCGGTCGACAGGCAGAAAATATCAACAAATACCTCAGTAAAGGCAGGCTGATTCTGGTCGAGGGAAGGCTTACCTTCGATAGCTGGACCGCTCAGGACGGCACCAAACGCAGTAAGCATAGAATTACAGTGCAGAACTTTCAGTTTCTGCCGGGCGCCGCGGATACTGGGCCCAGCCAGGCCGAGCAGCCGGCTGAGGGGGCGGTCTCTGACGTGCAGCAGCCACCGCGCCCCTTCGACTCCGCTCAGGGCAGGGCTGCGGGAACCCAGCCGACAGGTGTTGATGAAGCGTCCGCAGACGATATACCGTTTTGAGGACGCCGGTAAAGTATTCAGTATTTAGCCCCCCAATTCATTGGGGGGTCCGTCGCCGTCACGGCGACGCCTAAACACGAGGGCAATATGATACCAAAGGACAGAGGAACCAACAGAAAACCGAGTTTTCCCGGCGCTCGGGAGCAGACGCAGTGTCGTTTTTGCAGAAACGGCGTGAAGTACATCGACTACAAAGACATCGAGACTCTTGCCAAGCTTCTGACCAGTCGCGGCAAGATATACTCACGCAAGCGAAGCGGCAACTGTGCCGGCTGTCAAAGAAAGGCAAAGACCGCAATTAAGCGTGCCAGGTATATGGCGCTTCTACCGTTTACAGCATAGGGGAATATCGAACGCCGAACAGAGAATTTCGAATTTCGAAGTTCGTTATTCGTTATTCGATATTCCCACGGAGATTATTATGAAGGTTTTGCTTTGCGAAGACATTAGGAGCCTCGGCTGGCTCGGCGATGTGGTGGAAGTCAATGAGGGTTATGCCAGGAACTATTTACTGCCGCAGGGGCTGGCAAAGGTGGCGACCCAGGCCAATATCAAAGCCATATCCGAGCAGAAGGCCGGCCGAGCGGAGCAGCGGCTGCATGACCGTAGTCGGCTGGAGCAAGCCGTCAAGGCGGTCGACGGTGCAGAGGCCGTTATCGCCGCCAGGGCCAACGAGCAGGGCGTTCTGTTTGGTTCGATTACCGACAGTCAGATAGCCGCCAATCTGCGGGCGCAGGGCTTCGAGGTGGCCGATGAGATCGTGCAGTTGCCCGAACACATAAAGCAGGTCGGCGCCCATACGCTAACGCTCAAGTTTGCAGATGATTTGACCGCCGAGGTAAAGGTAACGGTGGTGCCCGAGGCGGACCAGTCTGCCGCCCATCCGTCGGGCCAGCAGCCGGATATAGACGCTACCTGAGCCGGCCTGTCGGTTGTCCTGAAAAATCGCTCGAAAGTGCTGATAGCGCCGGCCAAAAATCCCAAAATTTAAAAAAATGTTTACTGCTTTGTCTACAACGACTTAGCTCACGCGGGACACTTCCAGCAACCATTTTTTTCGCATCAAATGCGCTGATCCGTCCAATAGTGGGGGGGGCCGTATTATCAGTACGTGTTTAGCCAACCTTGGACGGCCCCATCCCCAAGCCCTGCTCCTCCGGTTACAGCTTGGCGTTTCCCACTACGGCTTGGCGCTTCGCCGAGACNNGGGTCCAAAAATTGGTATGCAGAAAGCTGCATACCCTACGGTCTGGCAGCCCATAACAACGTTCGTGATAGGATCTTATAGCCCATTGTTATTGCGAGGCAGCCTTTCGACTGACCTCGGACCTGCCCTGAACGCAGCCGTGCTCCGGCAAGGGCCTTCGTCCTGACGAGCTGAAGGGGTAAACTCCGCGACCGAAGCAATCTCTACCATTGGTAGTTTTGAGATTGCCGCGCCCCTGCAAGTCGGGGCCGGCAATGACAAGGGCCCGGCATAAAATCCGGTCACGCACTTTGCGGCGCGCCATTTGCGATTTGCACTTTACAGCCCGCCGACACCAGCGTAAAATGCCCCGTAGCTTGCGCCTGCTTTTGCAGGGGTGCAACTACCGATTGGTTTAGGCGGCCAAAATATATTCAGCCCCCCAATTTATNNCAGCAGGCGACGGCTAAACACCAGTCCCAATCGTGAATCATTCATTATGATATAGCAAGGAACGGGCTGATTATGGCGGGTAACCACACCACTGTGGGCGCCGCGGTGCTCACCGGGCATAGTATGCCTGAGTCGCTGGCGGCAGAGGCGGCGGTGCTAGGCTCAATGATAGTCGACCCGGTCTGCGTCGCAGAGGTGCTGCAGCACCTCTCTCGCGAGGCTTTTTATCGACCTGAGCACCAGATGATATTCGATGCGGTGGTTGCTCTGTACGAAAAAAATCCCAGCGAAGCTATTGACGGGGTGCTGCTGCGTGACGAGCTGGAGAAGCGAAAGCAGATCGAAGCCGTCGGCGGAGTGGAGTATCTGGTGAAGGTCATGGAGTCTGTGCCCTCGGCGGCCAACGTTATGTATTATGCCGGCATCGTCAAAGACAAGATGCTGTTGCGACAGATGATTGCTGCTGCCAGCGAAATTCTCAATGACGCCTACGACCAGAGCGGCGAAGCCGACGAGAAGCTCGATGAGGCGGAGCGTAAAATTTTCGCCGTCGCCGACCAGAAGATAAGCAGCTCGGCTTACCTGCTGAAAGACCTGGTCACTCAGGCCTTTGAGCTTATAGAGAAGCGTTCGGGGGCGCTGGTTACGGGGCTATCGACCGGCTACGACGGCCTTGACAATCTGACGTGCGGGCTGCAGAGCGGTGAGATGATAGTCATTGCCGGCCGCCCCAGCATGGGAAAGACCAGCCTGGCGCTGAATATCGCCGAGCACATCGGCGCGGTGGAAAAGATGCCGCTGGCGATATTTTCGCTGGAAACCAGCCGACAGCAGCTCGCCGAGAGATTCATGTGCAGCCGCAGCGAGATTGACGCCCAGGCCGTCAGAAAAGGCATGCTGAGCACCGAGGACTATGAAAAGCTGGTGGAGACCTGCGGGGCGTTATCCGAAGCGCCGATTTACATCGATGATACATCCTCGCTGACCCCGCTGGAGCTTCGCGCCAAGGCCCGCAGGCTAAAAGGGCTGCATAATATACGCGCTATCTTCATAGACTATCTGCAGTTGATGTACGCCAGCACCAAAGTGGAGTCGCGTCAGCAGGAAATCGCTACCATTTCCAGGTATCTTAAGGGCTTGGCCAGAGAGTTGAACATTCCGGTCGTGGTTCTGAGTCAGTTGAATCGTGCCCCGGAAGGCCGAGAAGGTCACCGTCCGAGGATGAGCGACCTGCGCGAAAGCGGCAGCATCGAGCAGGACGCCGACGTCGTGATGCTGCTGCACCGCGAAGACTATTACCATCAGGGTGAGGGCGAGGAGGAATACCAGCGGAACAATACCGCAGAGCTGATCATAGCCAAGCAGCGCAACGGCCCGACTGGCGTTGTACCGCTGAGATTCTGGGAGAGATTTACGCGGTTTAAGACCGCCTCGACCGTGCCCGAGGGATCGGTGCCTTTCTGAGATACTGATTGCTGAGATGCCCGATGCTCGATGCTCGCCAAAGCGGCGGAGGCCAAACCGAGCATCGAGAATCGAGGAACCTGATGCCAAGTGCGATTCTTATTGTCTTTATATTGGTTCTACATCTGGGTTCGGGGTCTGCCTTTGCGGGGCAATATCTCTCGACCCGGCTCGAGACGGGTTTAGCCCCGCAGTTTACTGCGGGCTTGTCTATTTCGCAGTTGATTGTGGGGTCAGTCGCCGTGCCGGCGACGGCTAAACAACAGCAGGGCGTGTCGCCGCCGGCCTCGAACAATAGTGTTAAGTCGATTGAATTTGTCGGCAACCAACATTATAAGGATAAAGTCCTGGGGCAGAGACTGGACTTTAAAGCCGGCGACCGCCTTGACCCCGTTCTGGCTGAAGCCGGCAGAAGAATTATAGAGGAAATCTACCGCAAAGTCGGCTTTGCCTTTGTTAAAGTGACGCTGGACTGGGAAAAATTGCCAAAGGGCGAGGTGCTCTATACTATTGACGAAGGACCCAGAGTGCGGATCAGATCGGTGAAGTTCAGCGGCAGCAAGGCTGTCAAAACCGAAACGCTCCATCAGATTACCAAGATAAAACAAAAGAGCTGGTTCTACTGGCCTTTTTACTACACCAAAGAGGCGGTGGCGGAAGACATCGTCAGGCTGGAGAATTTCTATTATGAAAAGGGCTTCCTCGATTATAAGATAACGCCGGAGACGCAATTCTCAGACGATAACAGCGAAGTTGCTCTGACTTTCGTGATCGAAGAGGGGCCGGCTTATCGCATCGAGAAAATCGTCTTCACCGGCAACAAGTACTTTGATGAGGATGCGCTGCGGGCGCGGCTGGAGCTGGCGCCCGGACAGGTTTACATTAAGCGTAAGGCCGCCGCCGATACGCAGCGCCTGCTCAAGCTCTACGGCGAGCATGGCTTTGTAGATGCCGACGTCCAGCACAAGCCCAGGTTTTGCCCGGAAGTGGGTCCGGATGTAGTCAATATCGAATTTAGCATTATCGAGGGCGGCCAATTTCGGATCGGGCAGGTCGAGATAACCGGCAATGAAGTCACGTACGACAAGGTCGTCCGTCATGTGCTGGATGAGTACGGCTTTACGCCCGGCCAAATGTACAACGGCGATATTGCGCCTAAGCAGGGAGGTGGGATACTGGAAAAATATGTGCAAAGGATGGTGCTTGCCGAGGAGGTGATGATCAGGCCTGTCACGCCCGCCGGCGGCGCACCGGACCAAAAAGATGCAAAGGTGGACATTAAAGAGGGCACGACCGGCTGGATTAATCCCGGTGTCGGAGTGAGCAGCGACTACGGTATGATCGGCCAGCTTGTTTATGAGCAGCACAATTTCGACATTACTGATTGGCCTGACAGCTTCGGCGAGTTTATCAGTATGAAGGCCTTCAGAGGCGCCGGGCAGACAATGAGAATTGCTCTTCAGCCCGGAACGGAGCTAAGCGTTTATTCGGTCAATTTCAGTGATCCGTACTGGCGGGGCCGGCCCGTCACCCTCGATGTGGCGGGCTCGAGCTTCGAGCGCTACAGAGAGAGCTACAGAGAGGGCCGGCTGCGCAGCTATCTTGGATTCGAACAGCGGTTCCAAGACCGCTGGCGCAGAAGTATCGGGC
Source organism: Planctomycetota bacterium (assembly GCA_017885385.1). Taxonomy (GTDB): domain Bacteria; phylum Planctomycetota; class Phycisphaerae; order Sedimentisphaerales; family Anaerobacaceae; genus JAFNGF01. The sequence continues at coordinate 1,597 of JAFNGF010000138.1, read as the reverse complement.
TGCGGGCCGAAAATGTGGATGTCAAAAGTCTTGATTTTGATGCCCCGCAGGAAATCATAGACGTTAAAGGCGATAACATGCTGGTGGGCGTCAAGTTTGGCATCGGAAGAAGCGTCATTGATGACATCTACGATCCGAGCAAGGGCTATGTTCTTGACGCCGATTACGAGCAGGTTGCCGGCGACCACACTTTCGGTGTGCTTGGCGGCTCGTGCGCCTGGTATAAGACCCTGTACGAGGACGTGCTCGAGCGAAAAACGGTGCTGGCTCTGAACCTGCGGGCGGGCACAACCGTTATAGATGATGCGCCGCCTTTCGAAAAATTCTACGCCGGCGGCACGGGCACTTACAGCGTCAGAGGTTTCGAGTATCGGGGCATAGGCCCCAGAGGCTTGCAGACGAACGTCCCCAGCCCGCGGCGCAAAGACCCCATAGGCAGTGACTGGATATTTCTGGCCGGCACAGAGGTAACCGTGCCTCTGATAGGCGAAAATTTCGCGGCACTATTCTTCGTCGACAGCGGCGCAGTGGAGACCGGCCCCTACCGCTGGTCGGTTGGAACGGGCATACAGATACGGATACCTTACTGGTTTGGGCCGGTGCCGATGAGGTTTCAAGTTGCTGCGCCCCTGAAAAAAGATGACGATGACGAGACGCAGATATTCAGTTTCTCGATAGGCCGGCTATTTTAGTCGGGTTGGTAGTCGCCGTGCCGGCGGCTGCTAAACTATAACTGCAGGAGTAAAAGTGACAAAAATCTGGAAGGGAAAAGTTATGAGGATTAGAACAGCTATCGTTTTGACTTGTCTGGCAGGTGCGATTATCTTGTCCGTAGGCTACAAAGGCTCGGCTCAGCCGAAAACGGAGCAGCTCTCTACCAAGATTGCCGTGGTCAACGTGCGAGAGGTCTTCCGCAAGTGCAGCCGCAACGTCAAGTACAGACAGGAAGCTATGGCTGAGTATAATACAACCATGCTGGAGCTGGAAAAGCTCTCCAAGCAAATACAGGCCGATGAGGCGGGATTGAAAATTCTAAAGCCGGGAAGTCCCGACCATTTGAAACAATACCAGGACGTTCTGAAGAATAAGGCTGTGCTGGATGCTCGCCAGCAGTACCTCAAGCAGGAAAGGTCGCTAAAAGACCAGCGCTGGACCGAGCAGGTCTATCAAGAGGTTCTGCAGATAGTCAAGGAGCTGGCCGAGAAAAAGGGCTTGGATATGGTCTTTGATAAGCAAGAGCCGGAGTTTCCTTCCACCAGCGGGGATGAGCTTATGCTGACTCTCAGTACGCACAAGCTGCTTTATAGCGGCGGCTGTCCGGATATTACCGATGAGGTGACAGCCCGGCTGGATGCCAAGAATTGACTATTTACTATTGAGCATTTATGGGATTGACAATTGCACAGTTGGCAAAGCGGATTGGCGCTGAGGTAGCTGCAGGGTCCGATCAAATGGGCATAGAAATCGCCTCAGTTGGGCCGATAGAGGCTGCCTTAGAAACGGATGTTACCTTCCTCGCGGATGACAGGCATTTAGCGGCCCTTGAAAACTCGCGGGCGGCAGCGGTCATCACCGGCAAACGTCTGGATGGTCTGAG
>JAFNGF010000137.1 GCA_017885385.1 Planctomycetota bacterium | reverse complement strand
CGCAGTCAAGCGGCAAATTCAGGCTCCGCGGCAGCCTCAAAGGTTATCTGGCAACCTGCGCCGTCAACCGCTGCCGAGACCAGATTAGGGCCCGCAAACGCCGACCGCTCAGCTTGGATGACGATACACCGATACAGTCGGACTTCGGTCTGCCCGATAGACGCATGATATCCGATGAACAGTCGCGGCAGGTTGCCGACGCCATGGCGAAGCTTCCATACGAGCAGCGGGAAGTAATTGCCCTACATTTGAATGCGGCAATGAAGCTCAGACACATTGCCAGGCTGCAAAACGTTCCGGCCAGCACAATTAAAGGAAGATACCGGTATGGACTCCAGAAGCTGCGGTCGCTTCTGGACGGGAGACTGTAAGATGAGACCAGCAGACGAAATAGAAAACGTTGTCAAGAAAATGTCCTTCAAGGCCGGCCCCGAAATGGACAGAGACCTCTGGGCCGGCACCTTAAAGGCAACAAACGAGTTTCACAAAACAATATTGGCTCCAACCCAACAGAATATAAGGAGAACAATTATGAAAAGTAGAATGACAAAACTAGCCGCCGCTGCGGCGGTAATAATTATAGCGGTATTAGCTGGGATACACTATTTCGGCGGCTCAATAGACCTGGCAAATATTGCCTGGGGTGAGGTTATCAGGCGAACCGCTCAGGTTGACAATGTGCATGTATATTGGTTAAAAAGTCGGGGTGACGTTCTTTTCAGACAGTTTGAGGCTTGGTACGCGCACGGGAAACTCGTTATGCGTGGAGATAAAGGGGGCATGAGTTACGACGACGCCCGGACGCGACAATCATTTGATGAGGAGGGAAGGCGAACCACCAAAGAACCATCCTTCTTTGCCGAAGGACAGAGCTTGTTTGAACTATTTACCGCAGGTTTATTGTCAGATAAGAATGAGCAGTTAAACCGACAGGTGCCGACCAATGTGGGCGATGACTTTCTCATATACAAATTTGCCCCGCCCTCCAACATGGATGACAGTAAGTGGTTAGAAAGCATCGTCATTACGGTGGGAAAGAATTCCCTTTTGCCTGTTCAGATGAAAATATACGATAAGGAAGGGGATTACGACTTGGTCATGTTTGATTACGAGGCTCCTGAGAAGCCTCCGGAGTTTTTCGAACCTCCGGCCGTTGAACCTCCTAATGGAACGGGCGAAGTCGTGCTCGACGGCGAAGAGGTGACTATTGATATTGAGGGAGCGCCGGGTATAAAACAGGCTATCGTACGTCTGCACGACAAGTATGACGGACCTGCTGACCAGTTTCCGTTGGACTATATTCGTAGTAACCGTCTTTCGCCGGACTTTTGCAGAGCAGTGTCTGAGNNAACAAATGATATTATAGTATCGCGGTTGAACGAAGCGGGACAATGTGGAGTAGGTTCTGAAAGTGGAGATCTTGATGACTGGCCGGATGGCAAATATCGCAACATTAGATTTTCGCCTCTGCTAAAACCTACTGACAGAGAGGATATTTATACTGTTGAGATACGCTGCTGGCTCACACCTAAGGAGGATTGATTTTTAGCAGTCTCTGAATTCGCAGGCCGGGCTGGTTGGCTCGGCCTTTTTAATGCGCGTCCTGCCCATTCGGCAAACTACTGCAAGAAATCTATTGCTAACCGCCGGGGCCAGCTTATATCATAACTCGGTTCAGTCAAACGCTAAGACCTTTGAGGAGCAGAAAAATGAAGCCCTGCAGGTTTATGCTATTATGTACCCTGTATTTGGTGTTCGCCGCCGACCGTCAGACTCTCGCTGCGACCGAAATGCCGGTCGTGTCCGGCGAGTTAAAGAAATGGCACAAGATTACGCTGACTTTTACCGGGCCCGAAACTGATGAGACGGCCAAGCCCAATCCCTTCCTTGATTACCGCCTCAACGTTACCTTTGCCCTGGGCAAGAAACAATATGTCGTTCCCGGCTATTATGCTGCCGACGGCAATGCGGCGGAAACCAGCGCAACTTCAGGCAATAAATGGAGAGTGCATTTTGTGCCCGACGACGTTGGCCGATGGACCTACACCGTTTCCTTTCGCACCGGGCCTGACATTGCGCTCAGCGACGACCCAACGACCGGCTCAGGCGTAGCCTTCGACAATGTCAGAGGCTCTTTTGTTATAGGCCCAAGCGACAAAAGTGGGCCGGATTTCCGATCTAAAGGATTGCTCAAATATATCGGCAAACGATATCTGCAATTTGCAGAAACCCGCCGGTATTTCATCAAAGCCGGCGCCGACAGCCCGGAGAACTTTCTGGCATACGCAGATTTCGATGACACTTATGACACGGCCGAGCTGAAACGCCAGGGTGAAGCCTCGGGCGAGAAATTCCTGCACCGATACGTCCCGCACGTGCAGGACTGGCAGAGCAGCGACCCGACTTGGAAAAATGGCAAGGGCAAAGGCATTATCGGCGCCCTTAATTACCTGGCCGGCAAAGGAATGAACAGCGTCTATTTTATCCCCTACAATATCGACGGCGGCGACGGCAAAGACGTTTGGCCCTGGACAAATCCCCGCGAGAAACTCCGCTTCGATTGCAGCAAGCTCGACCAGTGGGAGATTGTTTTTTCGCACATGGATAAGCTCGGCTTAATGCTCCACATCATTACGCAGGAAACGGAAAATGACCAGGGACTGGATGGCGGCGAGCTCGGCCCACAGCGCAGACTTTACTACCTTGAGCTTATCGCCCGCTTTGCCCATCATCTGGCGTTGGTGTGGAACCTCGGCGAAGAAAACACCAACACCGACCAGCAGCGCAAAGCCTTCTGCCGGTACATCAAAGACCTCGACCCGTACGACCATCCAATTGTCTGCCACACCTTCCCGGGCGAATATGACAAGGTCTACGAACCGCTGTTAGGATATGAGCATTTCGATGGCGTCTCGCTGCAAACCAACGATACTCACGCCCAGACGATCAAGTGGATCGACCGTTCCGCCGCAGCAGGCCGACCGTGGTTTGTCTGCCTGGATGAGATCGGCCCCGCTCACACCGGCGTCATGCCCGATAAAGACGATTACTGGCACGATGAAGTACGCAGAAAACATTTGTGGGGCAATCTGATGGCTGGCGGGGCCGGCGTGGAATGGTACTTCGGATACAAGTTCGCCAACAACGACCTGAATTGTGAGGACTGGCGCAGCAGAGACCATCTGTGGGACCTAACCCGCTACGCTTTGGAGTTTTTCCAACAGCATTTGCCTTTTACCGAAATGAGTCACCAGGACGAATTGACTTCCGCCCAGGATGACTATTGCTTTGCCCTGCCCGGTGAGTTCTACGCCATATACCTACCTAACGGCGGCACAACGAACCTGAATCTGGGCGAAAGTTCAGGAACGTTCGGTGTCCGCTGGTACAACCCGCGTGCCGGAGGTCCGCTGCAGATGGGCAGTGTGGGCGAGGTAACCGGTCCCGGCTCAGTTGCCATCGGCCATCCACCACAGGAGCCCGATAAAGACTGGGTCGCACTAATAAGAAGTAAGCCCCCCAGATGAACGCGTGAGAATTGGCTTTGTTTGGGTTTGTTTTCCATGCGTTTGGAAAGGCATTTATTTTCATAATCCTTTGTGTTTGTTGGTTTTGCGTTCATTTTGACCTCAGAGAAATTGGCTTTGTTTTGCATAAAAGCTTGTCAGAATTGGCCGTCTTTTGCCCAAAAACCCCAACTTCCCCTGTTTCTCATATCTCTGTTTTCTGTGCCTTCGGCAGGCTCAGGACAGGCTTCTGTCTGCCGTTTTCTTTCCTCTTACCATTACGATTCTATTCAATTTAGTTATATACGTATCATACACACCGGGATGCTGGGCGTCAAGTGAATTTTCAACAAAAAAGGCCGGAAAAGGGGCTGACAGCACCGCAGCCTGCCGGGCCGAATTTATAAGAGCACTCACGCCGGCATATTAAAGGATGACATTTAGACGCTGCAGAGCGTCGATATCTACGAAGGCCGTGAAGTCCCTACCTGCGAAACCGACTTCTTCCCCGCCCCGTAAGTGTCCGTGGGTGATGCCCATAAATAAAGCTATTTGCTCCGGTTAACTGGCTTAAAGAACCGTCATCGTGACTGTCCCCAATCTGCCCTATCCCGTGTTTTAAGTCTGCTTTTCCTTTTGCTCTACCCTAGACTTCAAAGATTGCCTTACCTGACCTATCGCATAGTACAGCGCCTCAAGACGTTTCTTATCTTCAGGTGAGGTATTTTTCACTTCCCTTTGCAGGTACGATAATGCGGACTCGCCATAACCCTTTAGGATACTACCCACCGCTTCAACTTTAATACTTTTTATAGTTCGAACTCCTACTCCATCTTTAACGATGTAGGTCTCCGGTTGTATCCCTGTCTCAACTAAAAAACTAACCAAGTAGTCAACTGCTTGTTCATCGGTAGTTATGCCTTCTCTAGCCATCTTTGTTATCAAATATAGTTCCCAAGCGCTCACAAGCACGGGGGTTGACCTTATATTCTCATCTAAAGCAACTTGGATAGAGATGCTGAAAACACTCTTATCCTCTTTCCACACTTCCAAGGCTTTTAGCACAGCTGGAAAAACGCTCGAATAATCCCCATCGTGCTGTGGATATAATCCTTTCTCTTTACACTTCTTACACTTGCACTGAGGACCTCTCTTCCAATAACTGTTAGCTATATTCAGCAGGAGAGATTTTGCCTGGTCTGTGCCTATTCTGCCCAACGTCCTTATAACCTCTAATTTCACAAGGGGTACATGATGCATACCAAGAGGAGCTGTTTCCTTTTCAACTCTCTCAACAAGTAATTCAATTGTTTTTGACCCGCCTATTTCGCCTAATCTTCTGACGGCAGCCATTCGAGTAAATTCGTACTTGTTATCTAAGAAAGGCTTCAATTCAGAAACATTTGTTGCCTTTTTAATCTCGTGTGGTATCTCAAATTCACCTTTCACCCATAATAGATATTCTTTAGTGAGCCTTGCATACAAGTTTGTTGTCAAAAATAATAAACAAACAATCATACAAGAAATAAGCGTCTTCTTCATTTTAGTTACTCCTTATCTTACTGTCCCCATTGTTTTCCATTTGTATCCGACCAATCCTCGCTTGGACTTGTTGAGCCTGGATTTTTTTCCGCCATCCGTGCTAAGAATTCATTATCATCTCCATAACCGATCGTGGCTGCACAATTGTAAGTATCAGGCCTATGCGGGTCTAAATGATAGGACGATGAAAGTTCGTAGCTATCAGGTATGTCGTCTTCATCGCTATCAGGGCCGGACATCTCACAAAGCTCCTTGTGTTTCAGTTCATGAACACAGGTCACTGCGCAGCAGTCAATACCTGAAACATCAATATTGTAGGGCTCGCTCTGCGCATTAGTCAAATCCAATTCATCATCACCACTTTTGGTTGTGTGAAGGAAATTGTCTGCTCCTGCAGTTACAATGATCGTGTCTGGTTTACCCTGACCAACTAGAATAACCTGAATATCATCTCCAGAAGCAGTGGTCAGCGCGGCGATTCACGCGAGGTTTTTTCTATCCACTGTAAAAGTTTGACCTCGGCGGCGTTTTCTTCGGCGATAATTTGTGCTGGCGATTTTGGATTCTTGATCGCGGTAAGGTCCTCCAGCTTTACGCCGGAAAAGCCAACTTTGCCGTTAGGGTCTGAGCAACTGAATCTAACCCATACTGTGATTGTGTCTACACCGGCAGGCAAGGTAAGTGAACTTTGGAAGCCGCCGGGGGCATCCTTACCGCTAAATACCAGAGCAGAGTCTCCTCTGGTTGTGTTGCCGGGCCCGTAGAATGAAATGCGTCCAGCTTCAGGACCACGCCGCCCATCTGGCAAAGCACCTAATCCTGCCAACTGCTCGGAGTTCAAATCCTTTCCGCTGGGGGTTGGAGCAGCATGTAATGAGAGTGACCAATCGCCTTTGGCAGAATCCATATCTAAGGTCGTCAGGCACGCAGTCAGTCTATAGGTATGCCCCGGCGTCAGGCCGAGAAATTTCCTGTACACCCCCTGCACAACAGCCTTTGGAGGCGATTTCATTATCTGGTAGTAAGGTTTAGTCGACAGGGCATTGGCAGGATTATAAAAACTCAAATCAAGATATTTTTCACCCTGTTCAAACAGGTTGTCATTTGGTTCTGCTGCTGTGCTCCATGCTGTCCAGTTCGGGGCAACGCCACAGCTAAACGGAATGCCATACGTTTCCTCCTGGCCATGGCCGTCGGTACTCACATGAACACAGGCAGCGTTCGAAGGAATGTTGTTGCGAAACCCGAATACTCGAAAGTCCATATCGTAAAGATTGGTCAGGAGCTTCTTTCGGTCGATTGTGAAGGTGGTTGACGTGCCAGGAACACGTTCGGTATACACATTGTCAAAATCTGTCCAATAACAGTTCACCAGAATGAAATCGTACCCACCGGGTGGGTTTATCCAGCTCAATACTATTTTGTCACTTCCACCGTCGTAGGAACAAGTCAGAGACAAAGGTGGTTTTGGAATACCCAACCCCATTTCCGTGCCGCCTGTCATGTAGTTTCCAGGTATCCCAGGCAACATCAGAGTATTTGCAGACGCGTTAACTTGATACCCACCAACCCACAACCAATGCGGGTCATAATGGCCACCTCGAACGTCTTGTTCTGCATGATACACATTAATGGTATGTGCGAGACGTTGCACAACGGACTCGGCCGATTCGCCAGGCGACGTTTGAACCCCGATGTATGCTACGTTTCTGTTTCGTGTTTTCGCAAGTACTAGTGTTCCACCTGAAGCGACGCCTTTCAAGGATAAATTGAATGTTGGTGTTGCGCTACCATAGGCTTTCGGATACCAACCAGCCAAAAAAACTCCAATGGACAGAAGCACGCATCGTGTCAGACTCTCAATTCTCATAGGATATGCCTCCCTTGGGAAATCATAGATTATTGTTTCGTGGGATGAATGTAGGGTGGGCCAGTACAAGGTTCACCGTCATTTTCCCACCATCCATATTCGAAGGTCTCATCGTCTCGACGCCACCATGGGCTGCCGGTTTTATATGATTGACTTACACAATCGAACCTTATTACCTTCCAGCACCAATAATCCGGACAGCCTTCTTGATTCCAAAAGCTTCCTTTATTATCGTTCTTAGTCGAATGCTCGGTTTCAAGAAAGCGTTCTTTACCATAGTACGCTTTGTTAGTAACCTTATAGTTGAATTGATTGACTCCTCCGTACCAAACGCATAAACCTACCTCTGTTCCTCTGCCCGTTTGTCCGGCTTCTCTGTACCACCACGAAAAGGCCTCGAACCCCCCGCTATTGCTGCTGTCACAGAATACTGCCAGCCTATTCTCACAATCGTCAGGTAGCGCTCTTTGGTTAAACTCGCCTGGCTCAATCGGACAATGGAAGGTAGGCATAAACTCCTGCCAATACCCGAGTGTAGCCCCACATAAGGAAACGCAAACGTCGCAAACGGTGAAGGTCACGGAATCGTGATTGTGTTCACCACCGGGATACCATGGTGGTAGGTCTGGGGTATAGAGCAACCATAACTCTGCATTCCCATGGGTGTGCCCTTCAACGTATAAACTGGACGGTTGCGAGCCGATCGGCCATCTCTTGTAGGGATTTGAGCCGTCGGGTATTACTAGAGAGGTCTTGCCAGAGTCCGCCCAGACTCTAATGAAATTCTGACCACCAGACGGTGTTTTTAATTCTATGTAGCCGGGAGACAAGGAAGACGGCTCGTAGGCTAGATATATCTCAGCGAGAGGGCCTTCTGCCCAAAGCTGTCCGCCTGGGTTTTCCTCAGTCGCATCACTAACTCCGCTTATGTCCAGGTCCATCTCGAAGACGTAGACTTTGGCCCAATCAGAATCCGACTGACCGTACTCGTCGTACCCGGTGGCGTAAACGTAATACCTACCTGTAGCGTTAAACTTACCTTCTGCGATTGAGTGGTCCGGCCAGTCACCTTGCTCTGTAGCGTAAGCCTGAGGTGGCCAGTCCCAGTCCCAGGTCACTATCGGTCCTCCGGATATTAAGTCCGCCATGATCTCTTCCTTCCAATCGTGGTAACAACTTAGCGGCCTATGCTTCAGCCAATCATCGATATAGATGTACGGAGGCTGAATCCACGCATAAGATTTACTCACAGCAAAGCAAAGGCAAAATAGAAGAACAACTTTGGTTATAGAAGGCCTGCTCATTTCTGTGCTCCTTCAGTTGACTTGACGTTACCTTCCAGCCAGTTACGCGCACCTTCGGCTGCGGGGCAGTCAGGATAGGACTCAACCAACTGCTTGAAAGCGCTCTTTACCACGGCATGAGCTTCGGAGTCCGACTTGGCACCGTTCAATATCAACCATTTAGACATCTTGGCGATTCGAAACTGAGCTTCCCAAGCATGTTCGTAGTCGGGCCACTCGTCGACGACTTTCTGATAATAGTTGATGGCCTTGGGGTATTCGTCCACCCGCTCATAGCAAATGCCCGAAATATGGCAAATTTCTGGTCCAGCAACGGAGTCTGGCCATTGCTTTAGGATTGCTTGCCCCGCACTTATGACCTTCCTAAAATACTCATCAGCTTTGGCGTCTAGGCCTTGGTTCTCACAGCGAAAAGCCAGGTCATAATAGTCCTCTGTTACCACCCATAGCGCAGGAGGTAACTCCGGATAGTCGCCGAAATCAGCGATTAAATCATCAACTGCCGCCTCAGCAGCGGCTTCATCTTCGAGGGCGATAGCCAACTTTACCATGCCGGCTCCGGCCCACAATGCGTGCACAGTGTTAGGCCAGTTGTCCACAACATATTGATAGAGCTGGCGCGCCTTGTCATATCTGCCCGCTTCCCTGTACACGTCACCCACCAGGTAAACCTCTCTCGGGAAAGCCGGTTGCTGTGAGAATACGGTCAGAAACCTGGCATAAGCCGCATCGGCGGCCTGATAGTCCCCTTGACGAATGAAGAAATGAACCATCGCACCCTGCGACCACATCCCGTACATATCGTCAGGGAAACGCTCGACATTGTATTCATGAAGACCAAGAGCCTTCTCATGGTAACCTGCTTCCTGATATTTCTGGGCCGCTTGGCGAATGCCTTCCGGATAAAGGCGATGACCGCAAGGCAAGGAAAGAAGCCTATCAAGCTCGGCATCTGCTGAGGATATATCCTGACGGCTGATATGATACTCAATCATTTTTACGCAGGCCCATATTGCCTGCTCACTGTCCGGCCAACGCTCAGCAAGCTCGCTGTAGAGTTCGATGGCCTTGGCCGACTTTCCCCGCACGTACAGGCTATTGGCTATCTCGTAGACTGCTGATGTGCTATCTTCATAATCGGAAAAGTCGGTAAGCAACGTCTGGATAGCAGACTCAGCAGCCTCTGTTTGGCCCAGCTCAATACTCGAGATTGCTATGCCCCTGTGAGCGTGTATGGCCTCTTCAGTTCGCGGATGCTTGACAAGGGCAGCCCGGTAAAGTTCACAAGCACGGGAAGGTTTTTCGCGTTCAAGATAGGTATCGGCTATCTTGAGAATCGCGGTCTGTATATGTTCGTCTCCGGAGAATCCGGCGAGCAGTTCTTCGACAGCCGCCTGGGCAGCCGACTGATCGCCTTTCTGGATATTTGAGATCGCTGCGTGTATCTGCGACAGAATCGCACGATTGTCCCCAGACCCGGCACCCCCTGCCGGTTGTGAGTTGACGAAGGATTCCACGCCGTGACTGTACAGTTGCCTTATCTGGCTGGGGTCCAATGCCCAGCTAAACATAGCCACATCGTCCAGTCGGCCTTTGAAGCAATCCATAGGTTGGCGGCCATCCTTGCTGCCGATGTACAGCGGATCACCGGTGGTGGCAATCAGACCACAGGTTGCTTTAGAATTTACCAGCTTGCCATCGTAGTAAAGGCACATCTGGAGGCCGTCGTAGGTTGCTGCGATGTGCACCCATTTACCTGCTGGTGGCAGCCGGACATTCAGCTTTGCCACGCCCCTCAGCTCGAATATCATCTTGCCCCACTCGCTGGTGAGCCGATACTGATTATCAGCGCTTCCTTTCTGGACGATACGGGCGTTCTTTTTGTCCCAGGTATCGGCATTTACCCAGGCGGTGATGGTGATAGCAGAGGTTAGATTCAGTTCCCAGGAGTTGGGCACACGGATGCAATCCTGAACGCCATCAAACTGAACCGAGCCGGTACCCACCTGACTATCGGCTGAGAAAGCACTGCTGCCGTAGAGCCTGCCATGGTTGTCACCGATGCTGTCTGCAGCAGTGATACCTTTTGGGTCATCCATACTCCAGTGAGCGACCGGCCTGGCATTTGTCTGCTCAGGCTCAGCCGATGCATCTGGTGAAACTGCTGGAGTTGTTAGCAACAATGGCAGAAACAGCAGAAATATAGCTGTGAGAAGGATTTTCTTGCGCATGGGCGGTACCTCCTTTCGATACCAGATTACCTATCTTAACTTTTCCCGCGTCTCTATAGATGCTTATCCGCGGTGTATTGGCTCGCGTACTTTTCTCTGACACTTTCCTATACTAAGGGCGAATGCCAATAGGAAAATGTTGATTACATTTTGCAAAAAATTTTTGAAATCAGCAAAAGAGTCCCCCCCGCAGGGAGCTTGAGTCCATGCACGAACTTGCTGTATTGTACATGGCGCAGGCCCGCCAGGGAGAGGCAGAACCACTTCTCTTACAGGCATTTCAGGGTCGCCAGACCAAGCTCAGGCCGGAACACCCCCGCAGGATCGAGTCGCTGAATGAGTTGGTGAGACTCCACGAAGCCTGGGACAAGCCCGAAGAAACTCAAAAGTGGCGAGCAAAGCCGACTTCTGCAAAAAACGCCACCAAGTAAAGCGAAGCGGCGGCGGGGCAAAGCCTGCAGGAAGGTCCGGATAATCCCTAAGTATGGCCGGCTACAAAAACCTATTGCAAAGTACACATTCGACTTTATAATCTTAGCCCGTAACGGAAAGAGCCACAGAAGACACATCCGCCTGTGGCGGAACAGAGATTTGTCCGCCATACGTATGGCGGATAAAGAAATAGAATACTTCCTCTGAGCTCTCTGTGCTCTCTGTGGCAAAAATGCCAAAGGTTAAAGGTTTTTAAGCTTCTAAGCCAGGAGACAATTTGTATGGACACGACGACACAACCGGAGGTTTCCCGCGTAGCGGTGGCCCAAACCAACTTATTCGCTGATGAGCTGCCATCTATGGACGAGATAACGAAACTCTCTCACCTCGTCAATTGCACCGAGGCCAACCAGCTAAAATTCGCTGAACAGTTACGGGCAAATATGGCTGAGACCTCGCCAAAGGCTTCACTGGCGGCCGGCATCGGGCTTTTTATTCTCGGGCGATTCGCCGAAGCTGTGGAGAAACTAAAAAAAGCCCAGGATCGCAAGGAAAAATTCATATATCTGGCCTTTGCGCTTCGCCAATCGGGCAAATTCGACGCGGCAATTGAAAGCCTGCAAAAAAGTCTGGCCCACCAGGCCGACCCCTTGTACATATCGCTGGAAAAAGCTGCCACGTATCGCCACGCCAAGAACTTTGAGGCGGCACAAAAAGAATTAGCCGGCTGCGCGAATTTCGAGAAGGTAAGCGCCGAGTACCACTACCAGCTTGGCCGGCTTCAGGACATGCAGGGGCTGTATGAAAAGGCAGCAGACAATTACGAGATAGCTCTGGAACTGGCGCCGACGCACCCACGAGCACTTTTCCACCTGGCTTTTCGGTGCGATCTGTCCGGCGATGAAGAGGCCGCCATCGACTATTATAAGCAGGTCGTTTGCGGCTCTATGGTTTATGTAAGCGCACTGCTGAACTTAGCTGTGCTTTATGAGGATATGGACCAGTACGACAGAGCCTCCCAGTGTGTGGATGCGGTTCTGCAGTCTCATCCTAATCACCAAAGAGCGATTCTGTTCAAAAAAGACATCGAAAGCTCAAAAACCATGCTCTACGATGAAGAAAAAGAAAAGAAAAAGAGCCGCAAAAATCAGATTCTTGAAACTCCTATCTCTGATTTTGAGCTGTCGGTACGCAGCAGAAACTGCCTGAAGAAAATGAACATCGATACGCTCGGCGATCTCTTGAATATCTCCGAGGCGGAGCTGCTGTCTTATAAGAACTTCGGGGAAACCTCGCTTCGAGAAGTCAAGATCATCCTCGAATCCAAAAGCCTACACCTGGGCATGACCGTGGAGGAAAAGCCGGTACAGCCTCAAGAACTGTCCGACCGTATTGCCTCGGAAGAGCAAGGAGCTATGAACAAATCTGTGGACGACCTGCAACTTTCGGTGCGCTCCCGAAAATGTTTACAGAAGCTCAATATTCGCACGCTCGCCGATTTGACTCGAAAAACAGAAGCCGAGCTTCTCGGAATCAAAAACTTCGGCGTAACCAGCTTAAATGAAATCAAAAGGAACCTTGCTAGCGTCGGACTGGCCCTGCGCAGCCTGGAGTAACCGATGAATTTGCAATTCAGCAGCCAGAAGACAGAGGACGGAGGACAGAAGACAGAATCCTGTCTGCTGACTGCTGTTTTAACCACAGATTTCACAGATTACGCAGAGTTTTTTTATCTTAATTTAATCGGTGTGAATGCGTGTTAATCCGTGTCTTTTCCCTTCACTTGTTTTGTGTCTGCTGCTTGTCGATAATCCTTGTCGGCTGCAGGCCCAGGCAGATGGTACTACCCACCCCACAAATGGGGATCGAGCCGGAGTTCTGGGTGAGAGTCCTGCTGCTGGACGATGCCAAGCAGTGCACCATCGGTTCGCAATCTCCTTTCGAGGTCGTCGACGCGCAGACGCAAACCAGAAAAGCTCTATTCGACCGGACAGATTTGCCCGCAAGGGTGGAGGCGTCTGCCGGCAAAATCACCATCGCAGGCCGAACGCTGGAAAGCAGCCAGGCAATTATTTGCCCCGATGAGCCTCATATCTTCAGCCTGAACGGCGATCAATACCGCGGGAAACTTAAGCTCATCGTCAATCCTGACAGCAGCAGCTTCGACGCGGTCAACCTAGTGCCCCTTGAGCCGTATCTGGCAGGCGTGGTGGGCGCGGAAATGCCTGATTACTGGGAACCGGAGGCGTTAAAGGCTCAGACAATCGCTGCAAGAACGTACTGCTTGTATGTCAAAAGACGCTTCGGCAAGAAGCGACATTGGGACGTAAGCGCGACACAGACAAACCAAGTCTACACCGGGCTCAAAGCTGAATCCGCGCAGGTTTGGGATGCCGTCAATAGCACTCACGGCCAGGTCTTGATTTGTAGACAGCCCGCCGGCACCGAAGACATTTTGCCCGCTTACTACAGCTCGATATGCGGCGGCCATACCGAAAACAGCCAGCGCGTGTTCGGCGATTCCTTCGAATCGCTTAGAGGCGTGGACTGTCCCTATTGCAAAGAAGTCGCCAAGCTCGACCTTTTTTTCTGGCCTATGGCGCAGTTCGACCAGAGCGATGTCACAGCCAGGCTCATGCAGCGCTTTGCAGAGCTCAAGCCGCTCGGTGAAATTGTGGGCATCAAGCCGGCCGAGCAGAGCGACTACGGAACATTTGCCCGGCTGACTTCGGTTCAGCTTATCGGCTCAACCGGCAAGAGCCACTTTCTGCGAGCCGAGAATTTACGTCTTACGATCGACCCGGGCGGACAAGAATTGAAAAGCACCATTTGCCTGATTGTCAAATGGGACGGAAAATGGGCATTCTTAGCCGGCAGAGGCTGGGGGCACGGCGTCGGAATGTGCCAGCACGGCGCCGAAGGAATGGCAAGACAAGGAAAAAACGCCGGAGCGATCCTTCAGCATTACTACCCCGGCTCCAAGATTTCAAGAGCCTACCGAGATGAGTAATTTCCAAGTTCTGCACAAAGACTCCGATTGCGCAGCTCGCCTGGGTGTGCTCACTACCGCCCACGGCAAGGTTGAGACTCCCTTTTTTATGCCTGTGGGCTCCGCCGGCGCCGTAAAGGGAATCACGCCGAAGCAGCTGAAAGAAACCGGCACCAACGTTATTTTGGCCAACGCTTACCACCTGATGCTCAGGCCCGGCATCAATGTAATCGAAAAGCTCGGCGGGCTGCACAAATTTATGGCCTGGGACGGGCCAATATTAACCGACAGCGGCGGATACCAGGTCT
>JAFNGF010000136.1 GCA_017885385.1 Planctomycetota bacterium | reverse complement strand
ACCTGTTGGTGAGGTCCCTCGGCTCGAAGGCCGCCCACTTATTAGTGAGGTCTCGCTACAAGCGGACGAGGCCTGCGGCTCGCCAAAGGCGGACGCGGATTTCGCGGTTTTGGCCACAAAAGGGATCTCCTGGTGTCTCATTAACTTTGTTTGGCCTGGCCGATTTTATAACCAAGAAAACCGACCGCACCAATGCCAATAATATGCACGACCCACCATCCGCCGTTAAGAAACTGAAGAACCCTGGGTAAGACCACTAACAGCAGATTCATATGCTCGACCATTGTTCTACTCCTTAACCCAATCCAAGATTAGTTTCGAACGTCTGTTTTTGGGACATGATGCTGGCTGATATAGTGCCAAATCTGTCGTAGAAACGCAACTTTTTTTTGGTCGTTTTGTGCCGCTTCTGCTCCTGTTTTTTGCGCAGGCCGATATCCGAGCCGAAAATTTGCATAGTTCCCGAGGCAGAAAACGAGCATGGCTCGTCGATAGTCGTTAGTATTTCGTATTTCGTCGCTCGTCGTTCGTATCCTTCGACAGGCTCAGGATGCGTATTGAACAAGCAACGGCAACTTCTTAAAATGAAGAAAAAAGTCTGTGTTTGGTGTTTCATACAGACTGTATAATTATTGTTATGTGTCAACTCTGAGAGCACGAGGTGATTTATGTACTACATAGTTGAAACCGACAAATCATTCGACCAGGCGTCGACAGACCTTGAATCAGCGGTGAAGCATCATGGCTTTGGTGTACTGCATATTCATGATTTGGGAACCACACTTCGCAGCAAAGGCATTGCATTTAATGAGCAGTGCAAGATTTTTGAAGTCTGCAATCCGGGACAGGCTGCAAAAGTTCTGTCAATCGATATGCGCCTAAACATGGCGCTCCCATGTCGTATCTCGGTCTTTACAGAAAACAACAAAACGAAAATCGGGCTTATTATGCCGGGGCAAATGCTTTCAGCACTATCTCAAGACGAAGCATTAGTTCAAATTGCCAAAGAGGTCGAAGAAAAAACCATAAACATGGTCGACGAAGCGAAATGAAAACTCGCCACATAACAAGGCAATTTAACTATGACGGCTTGCTTCGCTGCGCCGCCTGTTAATTGCAGTCGTCCAGTGAATTCTGAGCAAGAAGCCCTCCGTTCTCCGTAGTAGGCTACTACGAAGGATGAATCGACGAACCGGCTGGCGACCTGGCGGTCGGGGCAGAAAATTGATTCCGCCACAAGAACGGCGGACAAGTATTGATGACTTGTCCGGCGTAGCTTTAGCGAAGTCGGATTGATTATTTGGTGGTTGGAAGCGAAAATGGCGAGGTAGGCGGCTATAAACCAGAAAATAGCAGGCAAAAATGCGGAGGCAGATTATGACAGAACAGGAACAACAAGGACCCGACTTCGCCAAGGCTACGCCAGGGCAGGCAAGTGGGGGCATAACGCCGGCGGTGCTCAAGAGCGCGATGANNTGGGAGGAATTGTGCCGGCAGGGCAAACTGCGCGACAGCGGGCACGGAATGTATGAGCTGGCGAAAGGAGAACAGGGTAGTGCGTATCTCTGCTAAAGATGCGGTAAGCATCTGAAATGAAAGAGGTTGGGCAGAAAAGCAAGAAGCAACGGGAACTTCTTATACTGAAAAAGCAGTCTGTGTCTCCCGTTTTATGTCCGCCTCGGGCGGATATAATCATTGTTAGGCTGCATTAAGGTTGCTATATGAGCAATTCGAATAATAAGACCGTTGCTTCGTTAGCAGTTAACTTGCTTGCTATGCAGGGTCAGTTCAATGCGGCGATTCAAAGACTTTTAGATGCGTATGCCGCCGCCGCCGCTGCGCTTCCCTTGGTTGATGACGCCACATATTCCAGCTTTGCTCCGTCGTTTGTAAGCATTTCCCCTGCCCAGAACATGCGCCTTACGAGAGACGGAGCAGTTGCAGAGGCCGAGCAATGGCAGCTCCGCGCTGTTATACGTGATGCCATCGAGTTAACGAATCTCTTCTTGGACCAATGTCGCCTTGTGTCGGCACTGTTCGAGGTTATCCATGATGGGAAACTCCGCGGTGAGGATTACAACCGCATTGTTAATAACGAATCAAAACAATTTCATCGACGCGGCTTCCCCGACAAATTGAAGAGAATGCGCGAAGCTTTCGGTATTTCGGTCGAACTTGAGCCTCACGTCATAAGTATCAATAAAGCGCGTAATTGCCTAGTTCATCGGATGGGGATCGTGTGTGAGCAGGATGTAGATAGCAACAATGAATTAGTTGTTCTCTGGCGCACATTCGAGATTCAAGCGGAGAGCCCAGATGGATCAGAGGACTTCGTCATCGATTCACCGGGGATGGTACTTCAAGAAGGCTGGAAAGTCTCCTCTAGAATTACGGATAAGCGTAAGATATTTAAACTTGGCGAACGTTTTCAGTTTAGTTATAGGGAAATTACTGACACAATTTTTTCTTTGATAGTATTTTCGTCAATGATGGTTCAAGCAGTTGAGCAGTACGGGCGCTCCGTAGGTATCGCCATGTCGCCACCATCCGATGTCGCGGCCCAACAAAGCGCTGCAACGGACGGAGATTTTGCTGGCGTTCCATCCCCGCCGGCGAACTAATCGTTCGACGTCCGGTCGATGGGGTTTGACCGGGTTTATACAGTACGCTGGCCCGCCAGTCCGCCTGAGGCGGATAAAAGGCGGGTAAAAGGCGTATAAAACTGCATGATCATTATTGGGGCAAAAAGAAATGGAATACAAGGTCAGCAAGAAACGCGCGGCTCTATGGGTTGTCGCAACGATAGTGGGGCCGTTGCTGTTCTACTTGTTCATCTCCGGGTGGTACATCGGTATATGGTATGCCCAGACTAAGCATCGCGGTCCACCGACACCCGAGATCATAATCAAGAGCATGTTCATCGGTTATCCTCCGGCAATTTGGGCAGCGGTTGCTCTCTGGTGGTGGACCTACAGGAAGAAGGCAAAATTCGGGGATCTCTTCCTGACGCGGAGCAGTGCCATAGGCTCAGACATCGCAATCGGGATTGGTCTGGGAGCTTTGTGGGTTGCGGTGTACGGTTTGACTGACGTTGTGTCCTGGCAGGAGATGTTCACTTTCGATTTGACCAAGCTGGCGTCGGTCCCCACATCGCTGAGCGCCGGTTTCTGTGAGGAATTCCTGTGCCGGGGCTTCCTTTTTTGGCTGCTTGCCGCTGCCGGGGCGGGCAAGGGGTCTCGCCTGGTCGTCGCGTCAATTGCTTTTGGGCTGGGTCATTGTTTCTGGGGACCTTGGGGTATGTTGTGGACCACGGTGCTCGGGTTTACCCTCGGTCTTGCCGTGCTCTGGCGAGGGAACGTATGGCCTGCCGTTGCTGCCCACACACTCTTAAACCTTTGCATTGAACCCGGCCTTATTGAAAAAGCTTTGACCAGTGGTTTCAGTACATAAGAGAAGCCGTGAAAACTGCAGAGAACGAAAGCGAAGAATCCTGAGCAAGAAGATGATAATGCAAAATATTGTACGACCATTGAACAAGCATCGGGAACTTCTTATACTGGCAGAAACAGTCTGTNNTTTTATACAGACTGTATAATTATTGTTAGGTGTTATAAAATCCAAGAAATATGAATCTCTTCATAGACACGAATGTTTATCTTTCGTTCTACCATTTTACCAGCGATGATTTGGATGAGCTTGCGAAACTCGCTGTAATCATGGCTGAGAGGAAGGTGACTCTTTATGTCCCAAAACAAGTTGTAGACGAATTCCACAGGAATAGAGAAGCCACAATATCTGGTGCCCTTCAACAATTAAAGGGACAACGTCTTAATCTGCAGTTCCCACAGTTATGCAAGGATTATTCTGAATACACTACTCTGAGAGATCTGCAGAAGAAGTTTGAGCAGGCCCATGCTGATTTACTAAAGAAACTGACTACCGACATCACAGCAAAAACCCTTAAGGCAGATAAGACGATTAAGATGCTTTTTGAGCAAGCCTCGCACATTCCAACCTCCACTGAAATTATTGAAAAGTCGCGCCTTCGTGTAGATACTGGACGGCCTCCTGGCAAGAAAGGCTCTCTTGGAGATGCCATAAATTGGGAATCATTACTCTCCGCAATTCCGAGCGGTGATTTCTACTTTGTAAGCGACGACAGAGACTACTGTTCTCCTTTAGATGAGAGTAGTTTCAGTCAGTATCTAGAAAGCGAATGGGAGAGTGCCAAGGGCACGAAGTTGCGCTTCTGCAAAAAATTGTCACAATTCTTTAAAGATGTGTTCCCTGACATTAAGCTCTCCAGCGAACTTGAAAAGGAAATACTGATACGCCGTTTAGCATCAAGTTCATCGTTTGCAGAGACTCACCTTGTTCTTTCAAAACTGAGTAATCTTTTAGGATTTACGTCAGACCAGCTTAATGCAATCTTGGAAGCCTATGTATCTAATAACCAGATATACTCGATTATTTCAGATCCAGATGTGAAATCATTTATTGATCAAATAGCAATTGGCAACCAAGAGGTTCTGGATCAGAACTATATGCAAAAGCTCATGCTTATTATGAAGCATGAAGGCTCACCGGAAGAAAATATCCATGATATGGAACCGCCACCATTTTAGGTAGGCCGAACTTGTTGCTGCTACGGACGTCCATGACGGGCCGCACCTGAAGCGTGGCGTTCCGGTGAAATCTGAGCAAGAAGCCCTCGACCCATTCGACACTTCGGCTGCCCCTTCGGCAGAGTTTACCCTGAGCGTAGTCGAATGGGCTCAGGGCTACGGCTAATTCAGGGCAGGCTTTGATCTGGACGCAGGTTGACAAAAGGGCGGTAAAGGCGTAATATTCGAGACGAGCTGATAGGCCTAAACTATGGCTTTTTTGGGGCGGTTATCCCTATGAGTACGGCTAGCCGGAAACGGATATGTCGAATCGCA
>JAFNGF010000135.1:10725-23394 GCA_017885385.1 Planctomycetota bacterium | reverse complement strand
ACGGTCAGAATTTTTTGCGGAATAAAACGAAATACAATATACATAATACACAATACGACATACGAAGTACGATACACGAAACTGTCCGAACCAGCCTTGCTTCGCCATCGGCTTCGCCGGGCGCGTGACCTTTGCCCTTAGGCAACTGAAGGAAACACACATGAGATTCTGGCATGTCTTTGTAACAGTATACGCTTTGTCAACGGCCACTTCGGCCGTCATCGCCAGGCAGGCAACCTCTGTGGGAGAGGTCACGAAGGACAATCCGTCATCAGCCGAATACAAGCTGGTCTGGGCCGATGAGTTTGACAAAGAGGGGCGGCCGGACCCCACGAAGTGGACCTACGAAACCGGATGGGTTCGGAACAACGAGGCTCAATGGTATCAGCCCGACAACGCCCGATGCGAAAAGGGTCTGCTNNAACAGGGAATATTCTGAGTATACGTCCGCAAGCATGACGACCAGGGGTTTGCACCACTGGATGTATGGCCGTTTCGAAATGCGAGGCCGGATCGATACGCGTTGCGGTCTCTGGCCCGCCTTCTGGACGCTGGGCATCGAAGGACGGTGGCCAAGCTGCGGCGAGATCGATATCATGGAATACTATCGAGGCCTGCTGCTGGCAAACGCCGCCTGGGCTGCGCAAGAGCGATGGGTCCCCGAGTGGGACGACATCAGGATACCCATTACCGACTTCAACGATCCCGACTGGTCCGCGAAGTTCCATGTATGGCGGATGGACTGGGATGCCGACAGCATCAAGCTCTATGTGGATGATCGGCTTCTCAACACGATTGACCTTAACAAAACGTTCAACAAGGACGAGCAGGGAAGGAATCCATTCCGTCAGGCGCACTACATCATCCTGAATCTCGCCGTCGGCGGATCATCCGGCGGGGACCCCTCAAACACCAATTTCCCTGCAAAATTCGAGGTGGACTATGTCCGTATATACAAGCAATGACTTGTGAACAAGCAGACCGAACCATCCTTGCTTCGCACCTTGCTTCGCTGGAGCGCTTCGCAAAGGCGGGCGACGCTATGCAGGATAAACTGGCTGAACGTGACTCCCAATGATTTGCTTCGCAAAGCGAAGAAGTGAGGGCCGGTAACTCACATGGTTTAGTGATGGAGAAATCAAGTATGCTAAAAGATAAACTACTGATTGTAGATGACGAGAATGCGGAATTAATGGGAATCATATATGCCGATTTTGGATTCGAGGTCTTTACCGCATCTGATGGACGTACAGCAGTTGAGACCGCCGCCAGGATCCGGCCTGATCTTGTGCTTCTTGATATTAAGATCCCCGTGCTGGATGGATTTGAGGTACTAGAGGAACTTAAGAAACGCGAAATAGAGACCAGGGTCGTGATGTATTCGGCTTACTTAGATTACAGTGATACAGCGATTCGTTGTATCAAGAGTGGTGCTTGCGATTTCGTTCACAAGTTGGATATGCTGCCTGAAGAAATGGCTGAACGTATTAGAAAATACATATTAGTGGAGAAGACCCTGAACCTTCGTGTATCCGACACAACTCCTGTTGTTGACAAGCTCATCCATCGTACCGAAAAACTCACGATCGAAGTCGATAAGCTCGAGTCTGAAAATGCCAGATGGAAAACCCGGAACTACAGAGCAGAGATCATTACGAAGAGCGTCTATATTACGTTATCAATCGCTGCGGTCTGTTTGCTTTTCAGGTTCGGTCTAGTAAAAAGTGGTTTAGAGATTACGTTTGTTTTTATAGTACTTTTCATTCTCCTAATGATCCCAATTGACCGCATACAGAGAATCTCAGCACAATTGGCAAAGCTAAAGACAAAGATCAGGCTTAAAGATTAAATATATATGGAGTTAAACAAACATTTCGCTCAAAGGTACGCTGCATTCGCAACAACGGTTCGATTTTTGTTATGCGGAAACCATATAAACAATAGTTATATCTTTGATTAGCTAACTATAATAAAATGACATCAATTGTAATACCAACTTATTCAATTGTACCTTATTTTCTTCATATTCAGAGTATAGTCTCGTTAATGGACTTGACACATGCAAAGAGGTTCAAAAATCAAATTGAATATGCCCCAAATTTAGATTCCTTTCATCGAAATTTGATGATGCAAAAAGAACTAACTGACTATGCGCTTAACCTTATTCGCAAACAAAGCATAGCTCCATTAGAGCAGTTATTATTATCACGACAAATCGAGCCAGGCATATTAGTGACGTTTCATAGACATTTTTATTTTAGAGGATCATCTGCTGCACTCAATAAAGAACGCAAAGGAACGAAATCCTATGCAGAGTTTCATACAAGATTAACAGAATTCGAAGATCTTGAAGTAAAAGGACAATTCAGCCCAGAGCATTTTACATGTTCAAGCGCTACCAATCGCTTATCTGGTAAGGCAACAAGATTTATGCTCGCTATCGTCGAAGAAGTGCAAGCAAAATCTATATTGCTTAGGCCACTCATCATAGGGGATCGAATCTATGGGGGAGAATCAGATCTATTTTTATACTCGAAAAATGAGCAGCGTATATTCTCTGAAGATATCGATGAGTTTTCCAAAATGGAATCAATAGACGCACAAAAATGGGATATCAATCGACTCAAAAATATACCAGAACAACAAGTTAAGAAAATGTTTGCTGAATTGTTAAATGAAGGAAATGTACCGAAAGACTGGGGCGGTGAGAAGTCTGATTTGTTTACAACACACATTCATATCAAAGGTGTAAGAGCATCAGCAGCCTTTCTTTTCAAGGGACCGTCTAAGTTCCATAGTCTTACATTAAAGGATTTAGGGGCCAATGGCGATCAAATAGTAAGACTCTTTGAGGAGCCAGCAGATATTCATATCGTACAGCATTGTCATTATATTACTGCTGAAATTACTCATCACCTCGATGCTTTCGCTAGTAGACCATACTCAACAAGTTATTATTGTACCTTGGATGGTATTGATACCTTAAGAATTCTCGTCGGCTACGGATATATTTAGGAATAATAGGAATAATAGGGCCAGCCAACTATCAATGGCTTGGGACAGTGAAAAGAAAACGGTTACTGTCTCTACTGGCGGTCGCTGGTAGGCCGCGAACTGGAGTTTCGATGTTCGGGCGCATTTATCGCCGTGCCCGAATGACGCAGCCTGAAGGCTTTGCTGACACCATGCCAGATGAATAGTAGTATTCTTACCACAACGAATACGGCCAGCGGAATGACAAACACCAAAGGAAGAAATGCAGCCAATATCCAATGCCGCAGATGCACAGGCCTTGCGCTGCGATCCGTCGGGGCGGTATGAGCGGGCAGATATACCATCAGGCCATAGACATACACCCACATCCCGACCTGCAGCAGATTCTGCGGCCCGAACGACAGGGTCTCGGCGAGCGTGCCATTCAGGCCAAACAGCAGCACGACTTCTGCCGGCGTAAAGGCGTACCGGTGCAATAGCCAGCCCCAGCAGATGAACATCGGAACAAAGGCAATGACACTGTGAAAGAGAACGACCTCCAGGTAGTTTTTAGAAGCCGTGATTCTGGCTGCATCGGTGACGCCGCCGAACAGCGGTGCGGCGTTGGTCAGCGACGTGGTGACCGCCTCTTCCAGCATGGCCATCGCAATGCATAACAGGACAAAGCGGACCCGCCAGTCGATGTTGAGCATTCGCGCCAATCGGACCAGGCGATCTCGCGCCAGACGCATGGCAATCCCGCCGAGCACGCACCAGATAAAGATCAGACTAACCCCCATAGTGAGAATGGCCCTTTTATCGGGATCGGTCTCGTTGCGGTAAACTAAAAACACAACGACGGTGGTGGCAACAATGCCCCAGCCCGCTACAATGGTCAGCAGCGTGGGTGCCAATGTGCTGTTTCTTGACATAGCCAGCACAACTGTAGCCTATTGTCCACGCCAGTCAAGTCTGTTGCAATGCCGGGCAATCTTTGGAATAATAGGGGACAGCCATCGGCCGCTGGGGACATGCGCAGAAAACGGTGACGGCTATCAATTATCGATTTTAATGCGGAAACCATATAAACAAATAGTCATGTGGTTGCCTTCAAGTGAAGCGATGCGCGGCTCTGACTTTTCGGAATGATCGTGACAATCAGAAGAAAACCTTGGGCGCTTGCGATTATCTATACGGGCGTCTCCTTGGCAGTTGAAGCTGGATTAATCATCGTCGGCGGCCTGAGAGTGCCCCATGACAACGGGGTAATAGCGCCGATCATCTTAACGGTCCCGCCCACGTTGGCCGCATTGATTTCCGGTTATCGCCGGCCTAAGGAATTCGTTATTTTGGTAATCCTGACAAGTATTCTGACTTTGAGTCTCACTATAGTGGGCGGCAGGCTTACCGGAATATCCACAGGTCTGGTTGAACCGATAATCGTCCGGACAATTGCGGGTTTCCTTGCCGCAACGATTGCGAATAGAGTGGCGGCCAGAACTGCAAAAGCAGAGTAAGGGCCACATTACAATGCGTTTCACTCGCTCGCCGCATACGTGGCGCCGATGACCTTTTCGTTAAGCGGAAACCATATAATCACTAGTTCGGTGGGAAAGGAGTAGACAATGGCAAGGACAATTCACAACCTATTCTGCAGAGCACGTGTCATTATTCTTGTCGCTGAAGTACTCACTGGCTGTCTCTTGACCGCCGGATGTGCAAACGGGCATCGGCAGGCCGAGGTAGCAACAGCCAACCAGCCCGCCGGTCCGAAAGCCGGCAGCAGAGCGATACAAATCACCGTTCTCTATGACAATTATACCCTGTCCGAGCGATGTAGGACGGGCTGGGGGTTCTCGTGCATTATTACGGGCACTGAGAAGTGCATTCTCTTCGATACCGGGGCAAACGCAGACCTTCTGCTGGAGAACATGGACAAGCTGCAGGTCCGTGCCCAAGACGTCAATCTGGTCGTGATTTCGCACGACCATCCCGACCATACTGTTGGTCTGTACTCATTTCTAGGCAGGCACAGCAATGCCTTGGTGTACTTGCCGAGCACCGCTTCAGCAAAGCTTGTCCAAGGCGTAGAATCGCGTGGAGCAAAGATTCAGATGCCGGACAACGCCTTGCAGATCTGCGAAGGGGTCCACTTGACGGATTCAACGTTCAAGGGCAATGTCGAACAGTCCTTGGTGCTGGACACCACTGAGGGACTGGTCGTGGTCACAGGTTGTGCTCACCCCGGCATCGTTGAGATTGTTAAAAAAGCCAAACAAACACTCAACAAGGATGTGTACCTTGTCCTTGGCGGATTTCATCTCCTGGGTTTGTCCGATTCTCAAATCCAAAGAATCATTCAGCAGCTTAGAGATTTAGGCGTGCGGAAGGTTGGGCCGAGTCATTGTACCGGCGAGAGGCCCATCGAGCTATTCAAACAGGAATACCGCGAAGACTTCGTCCCAATTGGTGTGGGCAGGATCGGTATTCCCGGAAAACTATGGCCAGCCACCATGCACTAATTAAAATGCTTCGGGCAGAATCTTCCTGGTGGCGTCACGTAAGTAATTTGAAACCTGCCGCTCAGAACTCATGCCCAGCACCTTTCTTGCGACATTGTTGCAATCTTCGATGGTAACCGAGCGAATAATCTGCTTTATCTCCGGTATCATGGGCGAAGTGAGCGACAAGGTTCTGACGCCCATACCCAGAAGCAGCATAATATGCTCCGGCTCCGAAGCCATTTCTCCGCAAACCGCGACATCAATCTGCGCTTTGTGCGCATCCTGGATGACCGCCTTGATAAGATAGAGCACCGCCGGGTCGGCTGCTGAGTACAACGTCGAAACCAGCTCATTGCCTCTGTCGACGGCAAGAGTATATTGCGTAAGGTCGTTTGTTCCGATACTAAAGAAATCAGCGCCTCTTGCCAGCGCGGAAGCCATCAGCGCCGCGGAGGGCGTTTCAATCATTATGCCCACCTCAATATCTCTATTATACGCTATGGACTCTTCATCAAGGTCGTCCATAACATCGCGCAAAATCATCTTGGCCTGCATCATCTCCTGCAGATTTGTGATCAGCGGAAACATTACCTTAACCCTGCCGAGCACCGATGCCCGCAGGATTGCGCGAAGCTGCGTTTTGAACATTGTAAGGTTCTGCAGGGAAAACCTGATGGACCTTAGCCCCAAGAATGGGTTCGGCTCGGGTGCGAAGCGCTTACTTTGAGTATACTTATCTGCCCCGAGGTCGACCGTCCTTATTACAAGCGGCCGCTGCATAAGAACCTGCGCGGTTTTAGCATAGGCTTCGTAATGCTCCTGTTCCGTAGGCTCGGTGGGCCGGTTGAGGTACAAAAACTCGGTCCGGTATAAACCTATGCCCTCTCCACCTTTCTGCAGAACTATCTCGGCCTCACTCGGAAACTCGATATTGCCCAACAGGGTGATTTTTACGCCGTCGCGAGTCTCGGCAGGCTTTTCTTTTATCGCATCAAGCTTATGCTCAAGCTCTGTGAGCTCGCGGCCGTATCTTTCACACTGCCGGATCGTTTCCTCATCCGGATTGACAATAACAATACCACGATTGCCGTCGACAATGATGGTATCGCCGCCGCGGACGATTTCGGTCAGGTCCTCCAGCGCCATAACGGCGGGGATGCCTAAAGACCGGGCGACAATTGCAGTGTGACTGGTCCTTCCGCCTGCATCGGTGGCAATCCCTTTGACGTATTTTTTGTCAAAGCCGGCAGTCTGAGTGGGACTCAGCTCTCGAGCAACGATCGTCACCTCTTGGCTTAAATGCTCAACATCCTCGCGCCTTCGACCGAGAAGCTGCTTGAGCAAACGTCTTTCGATGTCGTAAATATCCGCCGCCCGCTCGCTGATATAGGGGTCTTTTGCGTTGGTAAAATGCGACGCAATCTCGCGCAGCACCGTTGAGACGGCGTACTCGGCCGTCACCAGATCGGTGGTAATTACGCCCCTGATTTTACTGCGCAGGCTTTTATCCCGCAAGAAACGTAAATGTACAGCGAAAATATCCTTTATTTTGCCGCCATCGGTCCGCTCCTGTGCTGATTCAAGCTGCCCCAACTGGCGGGCGGCGTCTTGAAAAGCGGTCCTGACCCGCTGGATCTCCGCCATGCGCTGCGCGGGCTCTATTGAACGACGGGGAATGCGATAATCTTCGGAGTCAATGATCAGCGACTTGGCGATAGAGATGCCAGGCGAGACAGCTATTCCCTTTTTGATTTCCATCGCATACTTTTTTCAAATTCGAGCGTTTTTTTGCTCGCTCGGCGTTGGCTCATCAAAATGCTTCTCTTCGACAAGCTCTTTCAAAACCTTGACGGCTTTTTCGGCATCTCGACCTTGAGCCTTGATTTTCAGTCTGGTCCCACAAGCTGCAGCGAGCATGCTGATCTGCATGATGCTCTTGCCATCAACGTTATTCTCATCATTGCTGACGGTGATATCGCAGTCAAATTGATTCGCAATATCTACAAATTGCATAGCGGGACGCATATGAAGGCCGTCCGCGTTTCTTATCTGGACCGTCGTTTCGCAAACTATCTTCTCCAAGGCGCCTTCTCCGGTCGGCGTTATCAGACACGGATTAACACGGATTTACACGGCTTTATTCTTAAATCAAAGGCGATAACGAGCCGTGTGCGGGCTGCCAAGCCCGCCCGTGTCTAAATCCACAACGATGGATTTTCATCCACCTCCTTAAGCAAATCTTCTATCTGCGCAGCGGTACTAGCCTGTCTTAGAAACTTGCGAAATTTCTCCTGCTGCAGCTGCCGGAAGATGCTCTCCATCGCCTGTAAATGTCTGTCGGGATTGTCAACAGGGCTGACCAAGAGTATTACGGAGTAAACCGGCTGTTTGTCGAGAGCAGAGAAATCAATGCCCACACTACTTTTTCCGACCGCAGCCACGACATCCTTAACTGCCGAGTGCTTGACGTGAGGCAAGGCGACGCCTTTGCCCATTCCGGTACTCGCTTCGTTCTCCCTTTTGATCACCGCGTTTACAATCTCATCGCGGCTGCCTCTTTTCAGCCGCTTGGCTTTGTCCAGCGCCCAGACAAGCTCAGCAATCACACCATCACGGTCTGTGGTCTTAAGCTCAGGAATTATCGCCTCAAAACAAACAAAATCTGCAAACTTCATTGCATCCGCCCTAAATCCTTCCACAGATTACACGGATTTCGCCGGCCTTTTAATTTTCACTTCTTAGTTTTCGTTAATCCGTCCCAATCTGTGACGTTGTTCATGTATTTCCTTCCATAGATTACACAGGTTTTACCGGCTTTTTAATTCTTACTTCTTAGTTTCTCTTAATCTGCGCAATCTGTGGTTGTCTTCATTTATTTTCAGGGCTCAACCGGACAACGAACAAAATCGGCAAAAAACTCACCCCAATTCCGTACCGTCCGCGTGTTTTTTGTTTCGTTCTCTGGTCTTTTTTCTTTTAACCTGGTTTTGAAGCCTATGGACAGCCAAGTCAATGCACCGATAAGGGTCCGCGCCGGCTTGCATAACGACAAAAACTTTGCCGTGCTCGGCCCTGGCGATTATTTCCACCTCGACACTACCCTTTTTACTGCCGTCGATAACCACCTCAACCTGGTTAATACTGTTGTAGTACCTGGGTAGTTTGGCAGTTTTCTCTTCGGCGTGTTTTTTAATAGCATCCGTTATGTGAACATGCTTGCCAGTGATTGTAAAAAGCAACACAATTCTCCTTAACTACTTTGACGTAAAACTTGCCCTTGCACTACCCTATACTGCCGGCGAAGGACTCCTGCAAAGGCGACCATCGGCGGCTTTCAGGCGCTACGACCCCAGCACTGACGATGAATCGAAACGCCTCTTCTACGGTCATATCCAGAGCAACGGTCTGCTCTTTGACGACCATTATTACGTAGCCGGTAACCGGCGTCGGCGCAGTAGGTATCATAATAATAAGGAATTCTTTTTCAACGTTCTCCGCTACTTTTATGCGCCGCGACCCGGTAACAAAGCCTATGGACCACATGCCCTTTCGTGGGTACTCCACCGCAACAACTCTTGAAAACAGCTTTTGCTGCTCTTGGGGTGTGAACACAAAATCCGTTACCTGCTTTACGTAAGGATAAATCCGCTTAAGCACCGGCACATTCATGATGAAACTCTCGATCATTAGCCAGACGGCTTTTCCTACCACACTGGCCAACAGCGCTCCGACCAGACAAACCACCACCAGTCCTACGAAAAACCCTATTATGGACCCGGCAGTTCCCTCCACCAGAATCTCAGTGAGCCTGCTCTCGGGAATCCCTCCTTCGCCCTGGGCGCGGACGAGCAGCCATACCAAGCCGCGATTTATGTAAACAGTGACGTTTTCCTGGATGAACGTGTACGCCCAGCCAAATATCCAAATCGTCAGAATGGTCGGTAATAGTACGGCCAATCCACGCAAAAAATAGCTTTTTAAGCGTCTGGTAACGCCCATATTCTCGACAACAACCCTTCGCCGTTGACCCGCTATTGGCGGGCCGGTTCTGGTTGCCCTACCTGCGACTGTAGCAGGACCCCGTGTAAAACACGGGGCTAAATACCGCGTAGCGTACGCCTTTGGCGTATTTCGCCGGCGCTTTCACCGCCGGTTTCTTCTGCCTAGTCAAATAGGTTAATCCCCGGCTTGCTTATAGTCAATAAAAAAGTCTCTGGGCAAATGTGCGCCCGTCAAATGTACGACCGCGCCCGGCAGGGAAGCAAGCACCCAAATGAAACGCTGACAAAGTGCCAGCGCCAGTGCCTGCTCCACGCTGGCACCGGCAAAGCGAGTGAACAGCTCTCTAATCCCCCCTTCCAGAAGACCGATGCCCGCTATACTGATAGGCAGCGCCCCAAAGACCCAGACTATCGGAAAAAACACAAAGTAGTACCTGGCGCCGGCAGCAATTTTCAAGTTCAATCCGATCAGCCAAAAACCGGTGATCACCAGAATCTGTAGGAAAATCGTCAGTCCCAGCACCGCCAAAATCGTCAAGGGCATACGGCAGTAAATGATGATCGCATCTTTCGATCTGTTTAGCAGCGTTGTCCCATTAATGTAAACGTACCGCCAGGCCTTGCCCAGCAGTGCCCTACCGGACCTGGTCAGCAGGAGCAGGGACAGAAAAACGATTGCGCCCACAAGCAGCCACACCCCGCCAATGGCGGGAAATTCGAAATTTGAAATTCGAAATTCGAGATTCGGCGACGCCGGCCGCAACTGCTGACCTCGCAGAAAAATCAAGTAGCAAAAGACTGCGATAAGCGTCATTGCCGAGAATCCCAGACCCCTATCCACAAAGACGCTCAGTACCGCCTGCAGCTTCTTGTCTGTGTGCTTGGCAACGTACCAGGCGCGAAGCAGGTCGCCGCCAATAGAGCTGGGCATAAGATTGTTGTAGAACAGTCCCAAAAAATGCAGTTTGACCGCCGTCCAAAGCCCTATGGAGATCGTCTGGCCGCGCAGCAAGAGCCACCAGCGAAGCCCTATCAGCGCCTGGCCGGCAACGTATATTGCCAGGCTCAGGACAAAATACCACAGATTCAGCCCGGCAAAAACCCGCCCCAACTGACCCCAATCCTGGCCTCGAAATACCCAGACTATGGCAACCACAGCCACGACTGCCCGCAAGACCAGCCCCACTCCCCGCCTGCGCGGGGACAATTCCTGCTTTCGCAGGAATGACGTCACCCCCGCGAAAGCGGGGGTTGCCCCTGCGGAAGCAGGGGGCGGGAATCCCTCGGCTTCACTCGGGACATGCTTCGAATTTCGAATCTCGAATTTCGAATTTTTGGACCCGGGGGCGTTCGGCAATATCTATTCCCTTGAAAAAACTTGTTCTGGCAGATAATAACCGGTAAAACTGCTGCCGGCAAGATAATACCGTCGAAGAAGAGCTCAGGAGCAAATCTGTGTAATCTGTGAAATCCGTGGTTAGGAGACCCAACAGGTGGCTACAAAGCAAAACATCGAAGCAGGTTTAGAGTTCGTTCCAAGATTTGATGACAACGGCCTGATGCCGGCTATAGCCCAGGATGTGCAGACCGGCCAAATCCTGATGGTTGCTTATATGAATCGCCAGGCACTG
This sequence comes from Planctomycetota bacterium, assembly GCA_017885385.1. Taxonomy (GTDB): domain Bacteria; phylum Planctomycetota; class Phycisphaerae; order Sedimentisphaerales; family Anaerobacaceae; genus JAFNGF01. Next base: position 12,285 of record JAFNGF010000135.1, on the reverse strand, counting down.
GATCTGACCATTGAGACCGGCTACGCCACATACTACAGCAGATCGCGACAGCAACTTTGGAAGAAAGGCCGGGAAAGTGGCCACGTCCAGAAAGTCGAACAGATATTAGTCGATTGCGATCAGGACTGCCTCGTGCTCAAGGTACACGTCGACGCCGGCCAATGTCACGTAGGCTATCAATCCTGTTTTTACCGGGCACTTAGAAAAGGAAGCAGCAAGAATTTGGAACTAATCGCAGAAAAGGTCTACGACCCAAAACAAGCCTATAAAGAAAACACGTCCGATAAATTTTAGCTTGACTTTGTCCGCTGAGCGATATACTCTATATTGAGCTCTATCTACTGACTCAATGAGGAGTTATAACTGTGCCTTGTCCTCTGGACCTTTTGGCTATCGGGAGAAACATACGCCCCAGCGTAGCTCCCACTCAGAACACGTAGTCGAAAGCTTACCTGCGGCCCTCGCTGCAGAAAGACGGTAAACAGTCAGCATTTTTGATTCGCAAGAAACGTTTCGCGGGAGTGTTGGCCATGAGAACGCTAACACTGAAGTCATTTCGGGTGCTGATACTACTTGGAATGTTTACGCTGGCAGGCGTTTCAGCCCAGGCAAAAGAAGATGAGTTTGTCGTGGCAGTTGGAGCTCGCAACGAGCTTCTCAGCCCCGATCAAGTCGGGGGCAGCGGTTACAACGGCGGTCAATGGTATTTCTACGGCAGCGGCTGGCACAGCCAGTGGTTTGACAACGGCGCATCTGATGCCGGGCGTAAAACGGTGATTGCCCTGTATCTGTCGGTCGAGCCGCTGGACCAGACGCTTCCGTGTCGCATAATAATCAGCTATGGCTGGTCGACCCCGCAATGGTCGGCACTGGGCACAACTTCCTGACCTGAGCTCGACCGGTATCGATGTTGTGGTGTACTACTTCGGGCTGAACGTTGGCGACGACTTTTTGTGCACAGCGACCGGACCAATAACGGATATCCACCTGTGGGGTTCTTTCAAAAATGATATTCTGCCGAAGGACGGGCCAGGCGGCTTGACATTCTACATATCGATCTGGTCTAACGCCCCTGCGGATGCTGACAAACCATTCAGCAGACCGCAAGGTATCCTGTGGAACCGTACTTATGGCCCGGGCCAGTACACTGTGAGCAGGGTATATGAGAGCACAGAGGGCTGGTATCAGCCGAGGCAGCCAGAATATATTCCAGCCGACCACAAGTATGCTTACCAGTACAACTTCTGTATTGAGGATGAGCCTTTTGTATAGCAGGAAGGCACGATTTACTGGCTTCTGGTCCAATGCATGCCGGCCCCGCCGTCGCCGGGTATCTGGATGCCACCGGCGCGACAGCCGTCTGGAAATGGCAGGAATTGCACGACCAGACCGGCGTAAGTACCGATATGTCATTTATGCTGTTTACTGAGCCGGGGTCCTTCCCGTGCACGTATTCGACATACAACGACTGGCTGACTCTGGGAAAGCCCGATTGCTGGTGCGAACCGCCGTACGGCAGCGGCTATCAGGGTGACGGTGACGCCGACGGCAAAGATTCGG
>JAFNGF010000135.1:0-10682 GCA_017885385.1 Planctomycetota bacterium | reverse complement strand
TCGACCACAAGGATTCGGGCGGCATCAACAAGTTCCGCGTATTTACCGGTGACTTGAGCAGAATCGTTACCAACTGGAAGAAGACCGATGATAAACTTCCGGGCGATTGTCCGAGAGCCGAGTAGACGCCGGGACTGAGTCCGCCATTAGCGGATCACTACAGGCGTCTTTGATAGAAAGAGGCAGGCCAAACGACCTGCCTCTTTTTTTGCCGGCTCGTTTTACCGCCGAGTTCGCAGAGACCGCGCAACGGAGGACGGANNATTGCTGTCTTCTGTCCTCTGTCTTCTGTCTTCACATTTTACTCCGCGTTCTCCGCGTTCTCTGTGGTTAATCTCCTTTTTATGGGCTGCTTTTTCAGCTCGGCTTCCGTAGGCAAAAGCTGAAATGAATCTATTGCCTCGGCCTCGGTGAATTTGCTTATCGCGATTTCAATCTGCTCCATATTCTGGCCGTGCATCATCGCAAATAAATTGTAGGGCCAACCCTCGAAGGTCTGCCGGTCGTAGCAGTGACTTACTATCGGTAAACGCGCCAGCCTTTGCCCAACCGGGACAATCCTGTCCTGCGGGACTTCGCAGGCAAATAAAACATTGGCGACAAAGCCGAGCTTGCGGTGGTCAACAACCGCCGCTACACGACGAATCACGCCCTTATCCATCAGCTCGGTTATAATTCTCAGAACATCTTCTTCTTGCAGGCCTCCGCTGCAAAGAAAAGCAAATGGCTCCGCGGTTACTTCCAAGGCATCCTGTAGCCCTGCGATCACTTTCCTTTGATCTTCATTTGTCTCGACACGCGCCGGTTTGTTAGCCCCGGCCAGTGGCCGGGGTACCCCCGCCGAAAGGCGGGGGCTAAGGGGGGAGATTCTCTCAGAACCCTGCAGTAATTTTCGCCCCTGGCTCTGGGCGTCAAAACGGGCATCGAGCTTAAAAACACGCCGCACCGGCAGACTGTGAAAATCGACGCCGAAACGCCCTGAGAGATCTGCCAGCGTCATTTCAATCTGCGGCGCCGCTGATGCCCGCAAGGTGAACCACAAGTTGTAATAGTGATTTCTTTGGTAGTTGTGAGAGACATTTGCCAGCGAGTTAACGGCCTCGGCAACTTCCCTTAAGCTTTCCTGCGGAACGTGTGCAGCGACCAGAGTGCTGGTCATCCCAAGCTCGCGATAATTTATGACGGCACAAATCCGCCGAATGACGCCGAGCTTTTTTAACCGACTTATTTGCCGCAGAACATCCATTTCGTCGGCGTTCAAAACTTTTGCTATTTCAGCAAACGGCCTGGGGCAAATTGGCAAGCCTTCCTGAAGGACGTTGCACAGCTTTTTCTGGAAGTTCGTCAAACGCAAATTCAAGCCTCGTCTCCTTTGGCCTGGTAAGCGCAAAGCGGGTCTGAAGCCAGATAGTCACCGCTTACGCCGTAAGCCCTTGCCCGGCAGCCGCCGCAAAGGGCAACGTATTCGCAGGTTCGGCATCTGCCCGTGTAAGCCGACAAATCGCGGATCTTGTTCAACAGCTCAGACTCAAGCCAGATTTTCTTGAAGTTAAAGCCATTTTCAACCAGATTACCCGCCGGTACGTCCAGGAATCCGCACGTTTGCACATCGCCGCGGCAGCTTATGAATCCGAACCCTCTGCCGCCCATACAGCCGTTTGTCTCGCCGGTCAGCCCTTTCGTCCTGGCTTGCTGGCATACGCGCGCAAATTGCGGCCCGCATGTCACTCGCACCTCGATAGTCGATTCCAGCTTCAATCGCAGCAGCTCGTTGAGCATCACTTCATAGCGTAACGGGTCAAGGATTTCGTCAGCCATATTTTTGCCCCGGCCGGTCGGCACAAGAATAAACGGGTTGAAGCAGTAGGCACCGAGTCTTATTGCCAGCTCAATAATTCCAGCCACTTCGTCAATGTTGATTTTGCACAGAGTAGTATTGATTTGAAATCGCACACCCGCCGAGCGGGCAATTTCTGCGGCTCGAATCACCGCGTCAAAGGCGCCTTTAGCCCGTCTGAATTTGTCGTGGGTCTCGGCTGAGGCGCCGTCCAGCGAGAAAGAAAGAGCCAGTACGCCGGCTTCTTTTAACCTGGCGATTGACTCCTGATCGATTAGGTAGCCGCAACTAGCCATTACCATCCTGTGGCCCAATTTTCGCCCGTGCCGGATAAGCTCGTAGATGTCGCCGCGTTCCATCGGCTCGCCGCCGGTCAAAATTATTGCACACTTGCTGAACCGAGCGACTGCACGCAGTATCTTCTTGCACTGTTCGGTGCTTAGTTCCTGCTGGCCATCGGCACCGGCATCCGCCCGGCAGTGCAGACAGTTGAACCGGCATCGGCGAGTAACTTCAAAAGCGATAAGCTGTGGTTTCTGAACTTTGGCGCTCATAATACAACGTTTACAACATAATATTTAGCCCCCGAACTTGTTCGGAGGTTCACATTAACCCCGCAATAAATTGAGGACGCATTAACCCCTCAATAAATTGAGGACGCATTAACCCCTCAATAAATTGAGGGGCTAAATACAGGTTAGGTTTCATCGTGGGATTCTACGTGATTGATTCCGTTTTGCAAGACTCACCGATCAAAGCGATAGCGATTGCCGAAAACTCTCCCGTCCGTCAGGCGTACATTAACCTACCTTTAGGCTGGGGGATGGGCCGGCCCAATTCCTTTGCGGTATCAATCCATTCACGGATGACAACTTCAGCATTTGAAAGCGCCTGCCTGTAGGTCTCCCCATCCGCCATGCAACCGGGTAATTCGGGCACCTCGGCGATGAAGGCATTATCCTCCTGGCTCCAATAGATGACTATTTCATATTTGGCGGTCATCGTGCTTACTCCAGCATCAGCTTATAGCGAAGTATGATATTGCGAACTTGCTTTACTTGATAAGGCTTTGCCTTTGAACCCTTCGGCTGCAGGTTGAGTATTTCTTCAACGCCATCTTTTGTGAATATGTGATGGCTGCCGCGGATTCTCTCACCAAAGCCAAAAACCTTCAACAAGCGGCACAACCCGGCAAAAGAAATATTAGCATCGGACGTGCCTTGCAATACCTTCGCCAAAAGTTTTTCGTGCTTACCCATTTCGCAATAATATATTACATCGCGGGCGGCCTACAGTCAATTGGCAACCCCGGACGCGGCCTGCCCAGGTTTATCCTTAACCCCGCAATAAATTGCGGGGCTAAATACTTTTTGACCCGTTGTCGCGGGATTTTACGTAATTGGTCCTGTTCTGCAAGGTTTGTTGGTCAAAACAATAACGTTTGTCGAATCCTTTTGTCCAGATTCTACTTGCCAGGCCGACCTTCCGAAGCGCCGCCTGTGCGGAACCTTTGTAATGCCGGACAACCAGGCCGATCGGCATGGCAATATACTCGGCAAGAATGTGTACATGGTTCGAAGACACTGACAGGGCGTGAATCTGCTGATGTAGTCCGTTGGCCTTTTCAAGTATCGCATTTCGCACTATCTGGCAATGGACAGGCGACAACTTTATGGGGTCACTTTTCAGGCTCTGTTGATTCGATTCGGCAAGTGCCGGACTTGCAGCATAGATTGTTCCTTCCTTAACAAAGCCTCGCTCATCGCCTTGCAGCCATGTTCCGTATGTCGTCCAGGTAATCATATAACCAAGAGTCTTCGGCATAAAAATCCGTTGGTATTTAGCCCCTCAGCTTGTTGAGGGGTTCTCACGGTCCGCCGCAATTTATCGCGGGGTTCCCATCGAAATTAAGCGCACTGCCTCTTTGGCAAAATACGTAATGATTATATCCGCGCCGGCGCGTTTGATGGAGGTAAGCATCTCGAGCATTGCGGCGGTTTTGTCCAAAAGGCCTTTTTCGGCGGCGCAGTTCAGCATCATATATTCGCCGCTAACGTTGTAGGCGGCTATCGGACAATCGAAACGCTGCCTTGCTCGATAGATAATATCAAGATAAGAAAGGGCGGGTTTTACCATCACGATGTCGGCACCTTCTTCAATATCAAGGGCGATTTCCTGCATCGCCTGGCGGGCGTTAGGCGGATCCATCTGGTAAGTCTTGCGGTCGCCAAAGGCAGGGGCGGATTCGGCGGCATCGCGGAACGGGCCATAAAAAGCCGACGCATATTTAGCCGCGTAGGACATAATAGCCACATCGTGAAAATCGTTCTCCTCCAGGGCTTCCCGAATATATTTGACCCGGCCATCCATCATATCCGAGGGGGCGACAATATCAGCGCCCGCTTGAGCGTGTGACAGAGCGACCTTAGCCAAAAGTTCGCAGGTTGCATCGTTATCAATTTTGCCAGACTGTTTTACCGCCGAGAAAGCATCTTTTTTAATTTCTTTCATCTCCGCGTTCTCTGTGGTTAATCCCGTTTTTATCACGCCGCAATGGCCGTGCGAAGTGTACGCGCAAAGGCAGACATCGGTAATAACCAAAAGCTCCGGCACGCGCTTTTTGATTTGCCTTACGGCCTGCTGCACGACGCCGTCTTCCGCCCACGCTTGGGAGCCTGTCTCATCTTTTTTCTTGGGCAGGCCAAAAAGAAGGACCGCTGGTATTCCAAGTGAAGCTACGTCGGCTGCCTCATCGGCGACTGTGTCGGGCGAAAAATGAAAACAGTCTTTCATAGATTTGATCGGCTCTTTCAGAGCTTTGCCTGCGCGGACAAACAATGGATAGACCAAATCGTCTACGCTCAAAGCGGTTTCACACACTAATCTTCGCATCGCATCGCTGCTGCGCAGCCGTCGCATCCTTGTTTTTGGAAAAACCATAACAAACCCCTACGAATTGATTATTGACTATTTTCAATTGCCAATTTCTTCATCCGTCAGATAGCATGCCGGCTCGTTCAGCCAATATCGCTCGTCAGCATTGTCACCTAAAAACCGGTAATTGCCTCGACATAAATCAAACCATCGGCACACCCTGCACCTTCGCTCGACAAATTTTGCTTTGTTGCGCAGCCTGTTGAGCACTGGGTCGGCGGAATCCTGCCAGATTTGTTTGAAGGTTCTATTCTCGATATTGCCGAGCGAATAATTCCGCCAGAATTGATCCGGATACACGTTGCCATCCCAGCCGACACAGGCAATTTTTTCCCCGATTCTATTTCCACCGTTGGCGAGCAAAAACTTTCTTGCCTGCTCATAGCGTGGATTATTCTGCCTTTTCATCTTCAGCAAAAGATAAGGCCCGTCAGCGTGATTGTCCACGGTGAGCACTTCGTCCACGAGGGCCCTTGCGGCAAAATCCTGCGTCCTTTCTATAATCACATCGACGGCTTGCCTGGTTTGCTCGGGGGTCAGGACCTGCTCATCAAGCTGTTTTGCTCTACCTGAGCGAATGAGGTGATAAAAGCAGATTCTACGCACGCCTATCGAAGCTGCCAGCTCGAATACGGCTGGAATTTGCCCTGCGTTAGCCTCTATTATGGTAAATCGCAGTCCGGTTTTTATCCCCGCTTGTTTGCAGTTTTCAATGCCTCTGATTGCCGCCTTGAAACAGCCGCTCGTACGCCTGAAACTATCGTGAAACTTTTGGTCTCCATCAATGGAAACGCCCACGTAACTTACGCCGGCTTCGGCAAGCTTTTTCGCAGCCGAGACGTCAATAAGCGTCCCGTTGGTTGAAATCACAGTTCGCAGGCCCAGCCGCCTTGCCTCGGTCAATAGTTCAAATAAATCATCTCGCAGCATTGGCTCGCCGCCGCTAAATAATACCACGGGACATCGCACCCGGCAAAGCTGCTGAATCACTCGCTTAGCTTGGGCTGTAGTCAATTCATCACTGCAATTGCCCATTCCTGAAGCACTGTAGCAGTGTAAGCAGCTCAAATTGCACCGGGCCGTACAATTATAGACAACCACCGGACCAAAGGAATTGTCCGCCGAATATCTTAGATGGTCGGACTCGCCGGCAAGCCCGCAATATAATTTCGAGATGTTTATCACCTGCAGGCATCCTCTATCGCAGCTAACAATCCGTCGATGGTGTGCTCTTTGGCTGTCACATCGACCCTGACGGCGAATCTTCGCAATTCTTCAGAAGTCACCGGCCCAATAGATGCCACTTTGGCGCTACTTGAATTTACCAGGTCGGGCTGAATTTGTTCAAAAAATGTCCTGACTGAAGATGAGCTTGCAAACGTCAGCCAATCAATCGCGCCATCGGCAATTCTTTTTATTAGCCCGTCGCATTTGCTTTTCGCGGTGACGGTGCGATAGACGGGCACACTTTCAATTTCAGCGCCGGCCCGCTCCAGCCATTCTACAAGCTCGTTTGAAGCAGCCTGCGAACGCAAGAGCAAGACTTTCTTGCCGTGCAGATTCCAGAACGCAGCCAATTGTTTGCCCAGCTCTTTACTGGTATAGATAGTGGGCACAAAATCCGCTTTTATCCCGGACTTTACCAGCGCGGCGGCGGTTTCCCTGCCTATAGCAGCAGTCTTTGCGGAGCCAAAAACTCTGGCGTCTTTGCCCAAGCCTCGCAGGAAATCAAAAACAATTTCTACGCCGTTTGAACTCGTAAAGACTATCCAGTCGTACTGCGACGGTGTGGTGAGTGCGCGCACAAACCGGGTTGTATTCGTTAGAGGCTTGATCTTTATCGTTGCAAGCTCGATTGGATTACCGCCCTGCTGAATAATTTTGGCTGCAAACTCGGCATTGCCGGAAGCATCCCGTGTCACGACGATATTCTTGCCAAAGAGTGGTCTCTTCATAAACCAGTTCAGCCGCGCGTCACTATCTGCAGCGCCGCCGATGACGATAATCGCCGGTGGTTTAACCTCGGCCCGTTTGCACTCTTTGCTTATCTGGTTCAGCGGAGCCTTGACCACTCGCTGGCTTGGCAACGTAGCGTCGGCGATTACAACAGCGGGCGTCGCCTTTGCCATACCATTTTCTATCAATTGCTGGGCAATAAAATCCAGATTTGCGACTCCCATATAAAAGACAATGGTGCCGCCGAATTTAGCAAGCCATTGCCAATCGATATTGCTTTGTTGCTTTCCTTCCGCCTCTTTGCCGGTTACAAACACCACCTGTGAGCTGTACTTTCTATCGGTCAGCATAATGCCGGCGTATCCAGCCGCCGCTATGCCGGCAGTGACGCCCGGCACTATTTCAAAGTCGATGCCGGCCTCTGCGCAAGCAGACGCCTCCTCGGCGCACCGGCCAAAAATGCAGGGGTCGCCGCCCTTCAGCCGGACAACGGTTTTTCCGCCGGAAGCTTTTTCGATCAGCAGATCGTTGATTTGCCGCTGCGTAAATGAACCTTTGCCGACCCGCTTGGGCACGTGAATAATCTCAGCGTCCGGGCGAGCGAATTTGAGCAACGCCGGGTTGGCCAGCTTATCGCAGATGATACAATCCGCGGTTTTCAGAATCTCCGCCCCGCGAACCGTAATCAAATCCGCCCTGCCGGGCCCTGCACCAACCAGATATACAAAACCTTTATTTTTCTTAGCCACAGATTTCACAGACTCCACTCTGAGCACAGCAAAGAATCTTTTTTTGTCACAGAGGACACGGAGAACTCAGAGATTAATGAACCACAGATTACAAAAAACCACGGATTACACAGATTTCGCGGAATAGAATAATGGTATGCACAGCATACCCTACGAGATATACGGTTGGTTTTGTCGTGAGCCATTTGCAGTTTTTACGTTCCGAGTTTTGCCAGGATTTCTCTGCCGCCATCCTGGAGAAGCTCCTGGGCAAGCTGTTCGGCAAGAGCTTGCCCTTTTGAGGCAGGGCCTACAATTTCTCGCCTAACCAGGTTTTCGCCTTGCAAATCAGATATAAAGGCACAGATTTCTATATTATCGCCGACAATATTAGCGAACGCCCCCACCGGAGCGTGACAGCCACACTGCATCGTGGCCAAGACCTGCCTCTCAGCACAAGTAACCATTCTAACTTTTTCGTCATCAATGGCGGCGACAACCTTGCCTATCTCGATATCAGTCTCTCTTGTCTGAACGGCCAATGCGCCCTGGGCCGGCGCCGGAATAAAATTCCTCGGGTCGAAACAAAATGAGATTTTGTCGCCCAAGGCGAGCCTTTCCAGGCCGGCCCTTGCCAAAATGACCGCGTCAAATTCTCCTTTATCGAGCTTTCTTATCCGCGTCTGCACATTGCCGCGAATAGGCACTGGCTCAAGGTCTTTTCTGAGGCGTCTAATCTGAACGGCACGCCTCAGGCTTGAAGTGCCTATCTTCACCGAATTTCCGAGCTGCTCTATCGCACTAATTGGATTAGGCGATACCAGACAGTCTTCGGGAAACGCCCTATCACAAACCGCCGCAATGGTAAGGCCCTCGCGCAAGCGTGTGGGCAAATCTTTGAAGCTGTGCACAGCAAGGTCAGCCTCGCCGGCCAGCAGGGCATCTTCAACCTGCGAGGTAAAAAAGCCACTATCTTTAAGGTCCCACAAGGCGGTGCGCCGGTCTCTGTCGCCTCTGGTAGCTACTGTTTTGATTTCAATTCTTAGGTCCGGGTAGATTCTTTGTAGCCCAGCATTCACAATTTTAGCTTGAGCGATGGCCAGCGCCCCACCACGTGTTGCGACAGTAAGAATCTTCATACCCGCCAAATGAACGCCCGTAAGTGCCTGATATGGCAAACATTTGCGCTTTACATGTACGTTATTATCCGGTGTACCCGCACATTCCAACTCGCGGCGAATTGACAACGGGCAAAAGCATCTCGTCACCGCACGCGTGCTTGGCGGCGCAGGCAGCGCAAAGCCAGCCCTTGCCCGACCAGAGACACTCAGTGCACACTTGCGTAGCAGCTTTGCCGCAGGACACGCAGGAAATCAAAGGAGGCTCATTCCTGGCCAGAACGCGGATGTCTCGGGCTTTGATGTCACTTTCCTGCTCAGAGACGACCTTCAGCGCCAGGTGTGTGGTTGTGCCGAAGTCATACTCGTGGTAGAACTTCATGCCGGCATGAATAACGTCGCCCAGCTTGGCATCCATACTTTCGTCGTCAAATTCCGCCGTCGGCGCCACAGAATATGTTGTGCCTTCGATTGTAAATGCGCTCATGTGCCCGCAGCACTCCAGCCAGGTTTGCCTGAGAAAACCGTCCAGCACTTCAAGCGTTGCATTAGCAGGCACCTCAAGGTGCATCCAGTAGTTGGGCGCGTACCGGCCTTCAACTACAAGATGAAAGGCTTTTGTCTTTTGCCGACCTGGGCGGCGATCTGACGCCGCAGAGTCGATTTTTGCCCGGCTGCATGTTTTGAGGTGCTTGGTCATAGCCACCTTATTGAATACGCCGCCGCAGATATTACACTTTCCCGCCGATATTTGCCGTGCCATTTGTTGACCTCCGTCACAAGACTATGTTAGCCGTAGCCAGCTTTTTCTGGAACAATCTTGCGGCCACGAACGCAAGCCCGCTTCCGGCTTGCCGATATTCTGCACTTATCACAGATTAGCTTATTCGGACAACCGGTATCACAGCCGCAGCTCAGACATGGAAATATTTTTTTTCTAACTTGCACTGATTATCACCTCCTGTGGCTGACATAGAAATATCTTATTCAGGTGAAACGATCTGTTTACCTCACTGACCGCAACCATAGTCTCAAGACTGACGATGTGTTCGAAATTGTAGCTGACTAACGCGTCAGCCTTCCAGAGGGTTGCAATAGCAATGTGAAGAGCATCGGCTCTAAAACGAGAAGGCACAATTTTTTTGAGACAGTACGCTTCCGCAAGGTTCTCTGCCTGATTTTTCAAACGCAGTGACACTCGCTTTAAGCCTGCTTGCTCCAGCTTCCTTCTCAGTTTCCTTGCAATATGCTCAGGTGCAGCCTGGATTTCTTGCTCACTAACCCAGGAATAAGCCCCAATAAACCGGCCATCGGCAATCTGCTGTAAGAGCAGGTTGGCCTCAGCAAATCGAGCAGGTTCACTATGGTTCAGCGACCAGCCAAATATCGATGAGTCAAGATACAACCGCAACTTCCTCATGTGATCCCCGCGGACTGTAACCTAATTTGGCGCCCGTGACTTCGCCCTTCGACCTTTCCACGCCTTGCCAAGAGCCAATACTTCTTCGTCTTCACAGAGGAACATTTTGTTTATCAGGTCGGCAGCCTGAAGCTGCTCGGCAGTCACATCCCCGTTGTCGGCCTGTTTTATGAAACTAATCGGCCCATGCAACAATTTCTTGACCAGTGATTCGGCAAAGGCCTCCAGTTTTTCACCGTTACCCTGGCCAAAATCCTTCGCGTATCGTCTGGCCTCGCTATGCGCAAGCGCGGCCGCCTTACGCATAATCCGTGAAACTACCGGCACAATATTCAGCGAGTCATACCACTTAGAGAACTTGTTAGCGGATTCGACAACAATTGCATGAGCCTTGGGAACTTCGCTGCTGCGTGTTTTCCGGTTGCTGCTTATTTGCCCGTTCAAATCATCAATATTGTAGAGGCTGACGCAATCGAATCGCCCGACGCTCGGCTCGATGTCCCTGGGCACGGCAATATCTATTATCAGCAGCGGCCTGTCACGCCGTGCCAGGCAGTTTTTGACCGCCTCGTATGTCACTACGGGTTCGACTGCCGCGGTGGAGCTTATCACTAAGTCAACTTCAGCAAATTTCTCTGGCACATCGCCTAAGCCGATTACACGACCTTTTTTAAGCCGCTGCCGAACCG
>JAFNGF010000134.1 GCA_017885385.1 Planctomycetota bacterium | reverse complement strand
AGTTCCAGCGGCTGGGCGGGCGCATACCGCGTGGGGTTCTGCTGGTAGGACCTCCAGGCTGTGGAAAAACACTGCTGGCAAAGGCCATAGCCGGAGAGGCGGACGTACCGTTTTTCAGCATATCGGGCAGCGATTTTGTAGAAATGTTTGTCGGCGTGGGGGCGTCACGTGTACGTGACCTGTTTAAGCAAGCCAAGGACAATTCGCCCTGTATCATCTTTCTTGACGAGGTCGATGCGATCGGCCGCAAACGCGGCGCCAGCTTTGTCGGCGGCGGGCACGATGAACGCGAACAGACGCTGAACGCCATCCTGGTCGAAATGGATGGTTTCACGACAGACGACCAGGTAATAGTGGTCGCGGCAACCAACCGGGGCGATATTCTGGACATCGCGCTCACCAGGCCGGGAAGATTCGACCGGCAGGTTTTCGTGTCGCTGCCGGACTTGAAAGGGCGAATGGACATTTTGAAGGTGCACGCAAAGAAAGTAAAGTTAGGACCGGATGTCAACCTGGAGAGAGTGGCTCGTGGAACGCCTATGTTCACAGGTGCAGACCTGGCAGCAATTATCAATGAAGCTGCTTTGATGGCAACTATGGCCAACAAGGACTATGTCGAAATGGCCGACCTGGAGGAGGCGCGGGACAAGATCAGATGGGGCAGGGCAAAAAAGAGCAGGGTCATCGACCAAAAGGAAAAAGAGATTACTGCCTACCATGAGGCCGGCCACACCCTGGTTCAGTCTTTGCTGAAAGAGGCAGACCCCTTACATAAGGTGAGCATCATCCCCCGTGGACCAATGGGCGGGGCCACATTTGCCCTGCCGGAAAAAGACCGGACAATCTTCACAAAAAGATATTGCATGGCACTTTTGCAGGTCTGTTTCGGCGGACGGATTTCAGAGGAACTATTCTGTGACGACATATCCAGCGGTGCTCAATCGGACCTGACCCAGGTCACCAAGATTGCAAGACAGATGGTGCTGACCTGGGGTATGAGCGATGAGCTTGGCCCGATCAGCTACGAGTCTGATTTTGCGGTCGGCGATATATGGTATCCGATACCAGGTGAGAGGGAGTATTCCGAAAAGACCGCCGAGACTATCGACCAGGAAATAAGAAAGATCACAGACGAAGCATACAAGAAAGCTAAGGAGCTGATAGAAGCCAACAAAGACAAGCTCGATCGGATAGCCAAGGCCCTCTTGAAGTACGAGACTCTTGACGCCGAAGACGTTAAGGTAATCTTGCAGGGCGGTCAGTTAGCCAAGCCCACAGTCGGCGATCTGCTCTTGGCCGAGCAGGCCAAAAAGGAGCAGTCCAAGCCGCAGACAAAGCAACAGCAATAGACGGCGAGCTAATATTATTTTCGCTGCCGTTCTCAGTTGAGTGGGTATGCGCCGAAAAACTACTATCATATTCTGCTCATTCTACATCTTCATAGCAGGCTTTTCTGCGCGTGGAGAAAACGTGCGCGAGCCGGAGGCGGCAGACGTCCCGGGCAGTGGTGCAGCCGCCGTCGAGATGGCTCGATATGAAAAGGAATTCTCCTCTGTGCGGCTGGAGCCTGCTCGCAGGAGCTCGCAGCCCGGCATAGCAGTCATATTTGAAGGAACTGACGACCTTCACTATTACGCCAGGCCTGAAACTGCGCCTGCTCCGGGATACGAGCTTAGGATCGAGGCTGAAGCCGACCAATTTGATTTCGGCAAGGCCCTGCTTCCCAAATGGAGCATCTTCCAGGACCCTGCAGGTAAACAAGTGGAAGTATACGCCGGCAGCTTCACAGTCTTTCTGCCAATTGCAAGAGTTATAGCACCGCCCACAACAACCGCGGATGTGCAGGTCAAGATTTCCGGCATAGCGTGTACGAGCACTGTCTGTCTGTCACCCTTCGAGAAAACGCTGCGGATGAAGGCGGATTGGAATCAGCGACAATCGTGGAAGGAAATCAGCCTTGAAGGACCCTACGGAGGGGGTCGGCCAAGCAGCACATCCACTCAACCGGTCTGGTTTGCTCTGGGTCTGGCGTTTTTAGCGGGCTTGGCTCTGAATATTATGCCCTGCGTCTGGCCGGTGCTGCCGCTTATCGTGATGCGGATTGTTGGGCAGGCAAAAGAAAGCCGCGGTCTTGAGCGCAGCGAAGGAACCGCGTTACAAACGGCGGAGAGATTCTTCGCTGCGCTCAGAATGACAAGGCAGCAAATGCTGGGGCTTACCTTTTGTTTGGGGATATTGCTATTTTTCGCAGCTCTTGCAGGTGCGAATATTGTCTTGCAGGTCTTTTATGGAATGGTGCTGCAGTGGGGCGACCAGTTTCGCAGTCCGATCTTTGTCGCCGCGATGGCACTATTGCTGGTGCTGCTGGCTGTATTTATGTTCGGAGTCTTCACGATTACTGTGCCCTCGTCAATTGGCGGTAAAGCAAGCTCACGTGGAGGATATTTCGCAGCCCTCGGCATGGGCTTTTTAGCCGCCATACTTAGCACGCCCTGCAGCTTTGGGATTTTGGCTGCTGCCTTTGCCTGGGCACAATCTCAGCCTCTGCTTCCCGCCAGCATTGCCATAATGATTATAGGCGTGGGGATGGCTCTACCCTACGCGGTNNCAGGGCATCGGATTCGTTTTGCTTGTTATCGCGGTGAAACTTGTTACGGCGCTGCCGCAAGCTCGCATAGGCGGCGTTTTGTACTTCGGGGTCGTGCTTGGTTTCTGCGCCTGGATATGGGGTACGTGGGTCGGCTATGGCGCCACGCCGGCACGCAAATGGCTCATGCGACTCTTGGCGATAGCGCTGGCGCTCGGCGCAGGCTGGGTCTTTCTGCCGGCGCCGAGCTATGAGCTTATCGACTGGCAGAACTATGACGCCCTATCTGTGCAGACGGCTCTCGAACAAGGCCGTCCTGTCCTGATTAAGTTTACCGCCGATTGGTGCCTGGCTTGCCGGACGGTTGAAAAGCTGGTCTATTCTCGCAAAGATATTGCCGGACTCATCGGGCAAAAAGGTGTGCTGGCGATCAAAGCCGATACCTCAGAATGGGATTCACCGGCGACGTTAGCATTAAAACACGCCTACAATGAGCCGGGCGTACCGGTTAGCATGTTATTTGTGCCCGGCAAAAAAGAGCCGATCAAATGGCGCGGCATCTTCTTTTTGAAGGAGCTAAAAGAACATTTATCCGCCTTACGTCCGGCGGATAAAACAGAGCTTCCTGCGAGGAAATAAAGATGGGAGAAAAGGTCCAGATGAAGGTTAATAAAGCCGAGGCCGCCGAGCGGGTCAAAAAGATTTGGCCGATCTTGAAAAAGACTTACCCCGACGCCAAGACCGCACTTAACTTCAGAGATCCGCTCGAGCTTCTGATTGCAACAATCCTGTCGGCGCAGTGCACCGATGTGCGGGTCAATATGGTGACCAAAGACCTATTTAAGAAATGTAAGTCGGCTGCGGATTGGGCGCGAGCGGATATAAAAGACATCGAATCGGACATAAAAAGCACCGGCTTCTACCACAATAAAGCGGCAGCCATCAAAGGCGCCTGCAGGACGATAACCGAGAAATTCGGCGGCAAAGTGCCGGATACGATGGAAGAGCTGGTAGGACTGCCCGGCGTGGGCAGAAAGACCGCAAATGTCGTCCTGGGCGGCGCTTTCGGCAAGCCGGCCATAGCGTGCGATACGCACGTCATTCGCCTGTCCGGGCGGCTGGGACTGTCCGAGAATACCGATGCCGTAAAGTTGGAATACGATTTAGCCGAGATAGTACCAAAGAAGAGCTGGACTTTCTTCGGCAACGCGCTGATTCTACATGGCCGAAACGTCTGCAAGGCTCGTAAACCGGACTGCCGCAATTGTCCGATAGCAAAGTATTGTCCCGCGGTGTTCAACCCAGCCTTGTGGTAGAAAGGCAGAAAAACTCGAAAATCAAAATGCAAAGTGTAAATCCGCCATACGTACGGCGGATAAAATTAAGGTAACCGTTCACGGCGGTAAATCAGCGTTTTTATGTCATTGCGAGGCCTTTAGGCCGAAGCAATCTTAACCTCTCGTAGTGCTGAGATTGCCGCGCTCGGCTCTGTCTCGCTCGCAATGACGAAAAATGGCCAATTTGGACATGTTACCCTGCGAACGGTTACGCATTTTTTTAGGGT
>JAFNGF010000133.1 GCA_017885385.1 Planctomycetota bacterium | reverse complement strand
ATCAAGAAGACCTTTGTTGTCCAGGCCCGGGTTGATGTCGCCAAGCATCGCAGGGTCCTCGACAAAGCTCAGAAAGCGGGCTTTAAGGTCTTCCTGATCGGGGTCGAGTCGCCGCACGACCGCATCTTGCAGCAGCTCCAAAAGGGCATCACCCAACAGCAGATTCGAGAGGCGTTTGCAGTCCTGACGCAATACGACTTCTATCTGCATGGGTACTTCATCTACGGCAACATCGGCGAGACAGAAGAAGAGAAGCTCTACATCCAGAAGATCGCCAAAGAGATCAAGCTGGATTCCATCACCTTCCACAAACTCCGCATCGAGAAGTTCTCGCCCCTAAAGGAAGTGGTTGAGAAAACGCCGGGCTACTACTACAACCATATCGGCGGTCCGGTATATTCCGACCGTTACGGACGCAAGGAGCTCACGCAAATCCGCAATCGCATCCGGTCGGAGTTCTACGATCTGCCGCAGATCATCCATATCGTCAGAAAGGCCCGGCGAATTGGGCTTGTCAGCGGACGCGACTTGACCAGCGATTTTCTTCATCTGCCTCTACTGCTGTACAGGTTGGCCAGACGATGATGCTTTGGAAGACGCCCCGCGACTGCGCTGCGAGATCGGAACCAATCGCAATATCAGCCGACCTTGCTCGACGGTTACGCTATCCAGCCGCACGTTTTTATCCTCGGCGGGAAAAACGGGGTCGAACGGCTCATCATTTAACAGAGCCCCTGCAATCCTGCTCCGCCAATCCTCCGTGTCCACAGGCATAGCGGCGAGCCTGTCTGCGTACATTTTCTTGGCTATCAGCTTGGCAACGGGCGCGATATTCATCGCGCCGATTTTCACCTTGGCCACTTGCAGATTTAACAGTTTCTGCTCGTCGATTTTCGGTTCAAGCTCAATAGTAACCACAAACTCTGCACCTCTCAGATTGGCCGTTCCCATCAATACAATGCTGCCGGGCGCAAATAGCACAGCAGGCGCATAGAGCCAAATGCCCTCGGACTCCACGGCCCAGTCGGAGCCGGTGATTGCCTGGTTTATGCCCTCTTCGGTAACAACCAGCTCAAACGGCCTGCGGCGCTGTGCGCCGTTATAATACTCGGACGATAAACGCGTCAGATATGGGCTTACCTGCCCCGGCCTGTGGTCGGAAGCGTCTCCTTCCAGCGGATCATAACGCGAGGGCTTGTACAGCAGCAGCGCAAAGATAGTAACAGCCACCGCCAAATCAATCAGAAGCCAGCAGAGCAGCTTTTTGTATCTTTGCCTTTTGCGAATTTGCGGGTCTACCTGCGGCATCTTATCGACCAGCTACCAAATATCAAAACCGAATTTCTGCCTTGCTCGAAACGATTGCTGTGATTATAGTGTTTAAGATCGTTGGCAAAAAGTATTTTTGCAGTGCTGTTTCTCGAGAAAGGAAGGTTTGCCAAAAAATGGCGAGTCATTTTGCTGATCGGCTGTGTGACGCTGTAAAAACCAAGAAGACTTCACTAATTGTCGGTTTAGACCCTATTTACAGCCGATTGCCGCCGGCGATAACCAGCCATCGTCAGATGAACGATGAATTTGACGTTGCCGCCGCTGTGGATGCAATTTTCGATTTCTGCACCCAGACGATGCGAATTGTCGGGCCGATGGTGCCGGCGGTGAAGATAAATATAGCCTTTTTCGAGAAGTATCTTTGGGACGGAATAGAGGCTTACTACGCGCTGATTACCGAGGCCGACGATTTGGGCCTGGAGGTAATAGGCGATGTAAAACGCGGCGATATAGGGCACACCGCGGAATTCTACGCCTCGGCTCATCTGGAGAATCCGGAACTGGTCGGCCTGGAGGATACCCTGGCCCCCGATGCAATAACTATCAACGGCTACACAGGAATCGATGGCATTGAGCCTTTTGCCGACGTGGCTGACCGGCAGGGCAAAGGTGTTTTCGTACTAGTGCGCACGAGCAATCCTTCCGCCGCCGAGATTCAGGATTTCACCGACGCCAATGGCCAGACAATGTATGAGAAGATCGCTGAAATTGTCGGGCAAATCGCCAACAAGCCGGAGCGAATCGGAAAGAGCGGCTATAGTAACATAGGAATGGTGGTCGGCGGTACTGCGCCGGAAGTCACCACTGCTCTGCGGCGGAAGTATGATAAGGTATGGTTTCTTGTGCCCGGCTACGGCTCGCAAGGCGCCACCGCCGCCGATTGTGTGCGATTCTGCAAACCGGACGGCACGGGAGCTTTAATTAACGCTTCACGCTCGATAATCTACGCCTATGAAAAGCCGCAATATAAGAGCCAATTTGGCGACGATTGGAAACGATGTATCGAGCAGGCCGTCATCGACGCCAAAGTCGACCTGGCAAGTGCAATGCAAACCCTGATATGAGAGCCGATAGTCTAAATAACTGACTTGAGAAATGCCATGATCGGTTTTATCGAAGACAAGCGAGAAGCACTTAGAGAGCTGTGCGTGAAATACAGAGTGCGGCGCCTTGAAATATTCGGTTCTGCCGTAACGGGCGAAGACTTTGACAGCGAACGCAGCGATTTGGATTTCCTTGTTGAGTTTCAGCAGCTAAGACAGGGCCAACATGCTGACACCTATTTTGGGCTGCTGGAAGACATGGAGAAGCTGTTCAACCGGCACGTTGACTTGGTGATGCCCCGGGCTATAAAGAATCCATATTTTCTGGAGTCCATAAATAAGAATCGGAAAGTGCTGTATGCGGCTTGAATCCAAGAAACTACTTGAAGATATCCGTCAGGCTTCCAAGCGTATCTTGGAGTTTACCGACAAGAAGACGTTCGGCGATTATACTTCTGACCCACTGTTGCGAAGCGGCGTTGAAAGACAGTTTGAAATTATCGGTGAGGCCTTGAACCGCTTGGCCAAAACTGGGCCGGACATAGTCGGTCAAATCAAATACCATAAACGCATTATCTCTTTCCGCAATATCTTGATTCACGGGTATGACATCGTTGAAGATTCTATCGTTTGGGATGTTGCAAAAAGGGATTTGCCACTACTGTATGAGCAGGTCCAAGCACTGCTTGGCAGAGAAAATGAGCGTTAAATCTCGGTAACCTGATCCCATTTTTTCTACCGCCGCGCGGGACAAAATCAGCTATAGACCGTACCGTAATTGGACAATTTTCAGGCAATGGTATGAATAAGGAATCTTTTGCCGGCAAGACAGTTCTGGTGATGGGTTTGGGGCGGTTCGGCGGCGGAGTCGATGTTGCTGAATTTGCCGTAAGCGCAGGGGCAAAGGTAATAGTAACAGACCTCGCTCCAGAGGCGCAGCTAAGTGATTCCATAAGGCAGCTCGAAGAGTTTCCGGACATAGAATTTCATCTTGGCTCGCACGACCCGGCTGACTTTGAACAAGCCGATATTATCATCGCCAATCCCGCCGTCGCCCCCGATAATGAGTTTCTTCAGCTTGCTCGCCGGCGCAACAAATTGGTCACGTCGCAGATAGGCATCTTTTTCCAGTTGTGCCCCGCGCCGATAATCGGCATAACCGGCGCGAACGGCAAAAGTACCACCACTGCCCTGACAGCACATCTACTACGAGTGATAACAGAGGACAGAAGACAGTCCGTCCTCCGTCCTCCGCCATCCGTCCTCCGGACTGTTTGGCTAAGCGGCAACATCGGCAACGAGCCGCTGCTGACGGCGATTGACCAGATTGGACCGAACGATTTAGTCGTCCTGGAACTTTCCAGCTTTCAACTTGAGCAGCTGGCGGAAATTCGCAAGGCTCCGAACGTTTCACTTCTGACAAACCTGACGCCAAATCATCTCGACCGCTACCGCACGTTCGCGGACTACTGCGCGGCAAAAGAAAACGTCTTCAAATTCCAAACACTCGACAAAAATTGCCCGGCTGTCTCTATATTCAATGCCGAGGACGAGATTGCCGCCCAATGGTTTGAGAAATACAGAAAACAGGCCGGCAGAATTTGCATCAGATTCTCAGCCGACGATGTAGGCCGTGACATTAGGGATAGTTTCACGCTGCCAGGCCGGGCAAATCTCTCGAACCTTGCCGCCGCCCTTGCCGTCGCCGGATATTTTGGCGCCAATAACGAGCAGATCAAGAGTCGTCTGCCGCATTTTAAGCCGCTGCCTCATCGGCTCGGGCTTATCGGACAGATAAACGGCGTCCGCTGGTACAACGA
>JAFNGF010000132.1 GCA_017885385.1 Planctomycetota bacterium | reverse complement strand
CTGCAACGGTCAGTTTCTGCAGGTCCATCAAGTATAGGTTGCCTTTTTTTATCCGTTCGTACTTGGCGTGTGTAGATTCTTCGTCCGACATTGCTTCCAGCTGGGCCTCTTCGGTTGCAGGGGCCTCTGGTGTCTGCTCGTCGCTGTCGGCAGCCATTGCAGGGTCGTTGTCTACTTGCGGCTGCTCAGCCTGCTCAACCTGCTCGGTCNNCTGCTCGGTCTGCTCAGCCTGCTCGGTCTGCTCAGCCTGATCGGTCTGCTCGGCTTGTTCGACTTGCTCGGCAGCAATCTGATCTTCTCAAGCCTTTTTCCTTGTGGTTCTGCGTCTCTTAGCCGTAGCTTTTTCATTTCTTGCGGCAGCTTTAGCCATAATTGCTCCTTTTGCATATTGCAAAACATCGGTCTTACCGCTGCAAAAGCAGTGGTATGATTTAGTTAAATAACCCGCCTTGTAGCAGCTTACTTGGGTTTGGGCTTTGAATAATTAGATAGCAAACGTAAGAGCCTACATTGCAACCGCCGACACCTAACGTACAGTCAAGCCGGCCTACCCGCTATTCACTATATTAGAGAAGATATCCGTGACTTGTCTGACTAACGCCGTGAAGTCAGAATTGTTATCAAGCTGATTATCGGCGATGTCAGCCTTGTTGTCCAGAGAAATCTGAAATTTTTCTCGAATTTTAATCTGATTTTCATCAAGACCCATTTTTTTTGCTCTACTGACTCGTAACCGGCGCTTGCAGCCGACGAAGATGAGCTTATCACAGCGTTCAGCCCAGCCGACTTCGACCAATAGCGGCATATCCAGCACGATTGCCTTAGCTTGACTTTGCCGGCGGTATCTCTTTATGAGCTCCTCAGTCTGTTTAAAGACAAGAGGATGGATTATTTTGTTAAGTGATGACAGCTTGCCGGCATCGGCAAAAACGATATCACTCAATATCCGACGGTCAATCCGCCTCCGCGAGAGAGACAAAGCCGCTTCGGCGGAGGCTCTTTGCCCTGAGGGCTCTAAGACTCGTTCCCCGAAAAGCCTGACTATTTTCCGCTTAACGGTCTTCTTGTCAAGCGCTTTATGCGCGATTTTGTCGGCATCAATGACCTTACAGCCCAGCTTGCACAATTCAGACGCGACCGTACTTTTGCCGGAGCCTATCCCGCCCAAGATGCCGATTATTGGTTTCTTGCTGCTATCACCCACGCCTGAGCAATTTAGCGGTTACCACAAATGCAGTCAAACGTAATTTACCATCTGGGCTATGCTCATGTCAAGTCCCAAAGTAGATTTTTGTTCGACTATTTGGCATAGCTTCTTATTTTACGAACGTGCTCAGCAGTGACCAGCTGCCGACGATCAGAAAGCCGGCAAAAGAAAGCCAGAGCATCACATCCCAGGCCCGCCCCGGCTGAAGACGCACATCGCTGCGTTTGTAGCGGAAGTATAAAGCTGCCGCACCCAGCAATGGCAGCATAATCGACTGGGCTATACCGCAGGCAAGGATCATCGCGGTGGGGGCCTGCACGCATACGTACAGCACAAGTGCCACAAAAGGCCAGATGGCGCTGATAATGGGTGTCCACTTCGCACGTGCTGCTTCCGAGCCGTCGGTCAGCCCGACCAATCCGAGCGCATCGGCAACCATTCTGGCATTGCCGGCTGCGGCCACAAAGAGTGTCGAATACAGGACCGCGAACGCCCCGGACAGGAACACTACATACGCCCACGAGCCAAAGACGGGTATGTACATCACTGCCAAAATCCGCACCGTGTCTCTGCCGGCAGGATCCAGCCCGATTCGCCCCAGCACCGCCGCCCCCAGGAAGTAAAAAGCAACCGTTACGAACGTATACACGACCATCGATGTCCATGCGTCGATGTGCAGCACACGCATCCAGCCGCGGGCGCGATCGGCCCACTGCTGTGTGGTATCCCGGCTGCCCGTGAATTTAGCGTAGCCTTTCTCAAGGCACCAGTAGGGATACATGATCAGCTCAGCCGCACCTATGCCTATGATCCCGAATGCTCCCAGGGCTGTGCGAACGGGGTTCACCCCCACATTCTGGTCGGCAGGCGGTAAGTGGAAACTAAGTCCTCTGGCAAGCTCGTAGCTGCGAACCGCCCACTCGGGCCTTGTTTGCAGAGCGACCAAAGTAAGGATGGTTACGACCGTAAAAGTCGCCACCAGCGCCGTAGCGACAAGTTGAATGACGTTATATCTTCCGACATAAAGTAACACCGATGTGACAATTGCAACGATTGCCGCCCATAGGTATGGATCGCAGGGTTCTCGACGCTCAGCAATCTGATTTGATAGCAGGGCGGCTTTGCGCTGCAGCTTGTCGAATTCGGGGCTGCTCTGACCCTTGGCCTGCAGCACCTTCAGATCGATCCTGGTTCTGACCAGGTCGTTCTGCAAGCGGTTGAATTCGGCCCCGGATTGAGTCAATGGCTGGGCGATTGCCAGCGTTTGTCCCACACCGCCGACGATACCGCCTTGCTGCAGGATCACGAACATTGTCATCAATACCCAGCACCACAGCAGCCAGTTGAGTTTAATTCGGGGGCCCGGGATGTCATTTAGGGCGCTAAGTGGCGTCTGGCCCCATGTGATGGCGTGTCGGCCAAACTCGATTTGTGTAAATACCTTGATCACGCAGCCGACAATGATGAGCCATAGGAGCCAGAATCCTGCCTGGGCGCCGGCTTTGGTGGTGGCGATTAGCTCTCCGGAACCGACTATTGAGCCGGCGATAATCATACCGGGCCCGAGCTGGCGAAGGGTCGCGCCCAGCGTTCGAGGTGCTTCGACAGCAGAGGATGATCCACCATTGTGTTCTTTTCTCATGCTCGACCGGCTTTCAATCGCCCCGTGCGAGTTTCTGCCCACAGCTCAGACACAATCCTTCGACCCGGCTCAGGAGGGGCCCTTCTGCTCGCAGGAGGTTTATACCGGGTTTGAGCATTTCGGGCAACGTTTTCTTGGGTCACGCACACGCTCCCGGTGACGCTGGGTGGCATCCTCAATCTGTAGGGTATGCAGCCCCTGCATACCAATTTTAGTAGAATGAGATGAACGCCGCCGTGCCGGCCGGCGGTTAAACGTGGTTCGGGTCGTTGACGTTGTAGGTCGCATAGATTAAGATGCCCGTTACGAGGTGAAAGTGATATTTGAAAAAGGGAGCTTTTGATATAGCATTGCGGCAGCGAATACGGCAAGAGCGTGACCGTGAGCAAAGGGTCACAATAGAAGAAGTCTGCCGGCGTATCAGTGACGGTGAAATTGTCAGAGCCGTAGGCAATCTTCTATTCCATACGGCCCCGCCTGCTCTGGGCGAGAAACTTAAGGTCGTGCTGGACGAAATCAGCCGAACCGTGACAAGTGGGGACCCCGACTTGCTCGGGGTTCTGGATTTTCTGGTCAATTTGGCTATTGGNNGATGCTCTGGCCAAGAAAGTTGCCGATGCGACGGAAAACCTTACCTCGGTTGCCGTAGAGGCGGCAGCCGAGTTAGCAGCCAGGATCCGTAAGGAGACGATCACGCGGCTGAAGGCGGAAGGGATCACGGACGAGAGTCAAACTGCTGCAATGGCTGATTGCCTGATGGGTAACTCGCTGGCCGATTATGTGTCTAACATAGCTGGTGAGCTGCAGCGTAGCAATCTGATGGGCGTTGCCGAGGCGCGTTCTCTCCGCAGGATGCCTTCCGGCAAAGGCCGAACCCAGACCCAGTTCGGCAATGACTACGCTGCCTTTCTGCAGTACGTAATCTGGCTTGGAGGCTCGTTTGTCACGACCAATCCGTCGCTGGTAAAATTGGCATGGGATACCGATCCGGAACTGTGGAACAAGCGAGTGGATGATCTGATTCTCTTGAAGTACACCTCTGACCAACTAAGCAAGCTCTTGAGAGGGCCGCAGAGTGAGTTGAGTGCGGCGATACGAACAATCAATTCCGCAGTCACTATGGCTGTAGTACAGGAAAACTGCCGCCTGTTGCGAGACATCTTCTTGGTGACCGAGGGTCGCGAGGGATACGTAAGCCTTCAGGTCAATCCGAAAAACCACGATGATTGGCAGCAAATGGTGACCGAGGCCAAGAATTTGTATGGTTCGTTAGAAGACCAGTTCGGTGGTGTGCCCAATGTCGTGTTCAAGCTGCCTGCCACCGCGGCGGGCATAATCGCGGCGGAGAAACTGACGTCTGAGGGTATCGGCGTCACTATCACTGTCGAATTCTCGGTGTTCCAGGCGTTGGGCTTTGCTGAGGTATTGAATAGGGGAAAGATGCTGGTGGCTTATTTGGCCTTGATGAACGGGCGTTTGGCATATCCGGTCCGGGATGAAATGAAAACAAAGGGCGTCCCGGGAGGCGTGGAGGCGGCCCGCTGGGCAGGAGTGGAGGTGGCACGCAAGGCGTATCGCAGACTATACGCACCACCGGAGCAAGGAGGCATGGGTGTTGATCCTGAGCGAATCAAGCTGCTGATAGCATCACTGCGCATCTATGACGACTGGATACCCGATATATCGCAGTTGTGGGGATGTCCGGTAATCACTATTTTTCCGAATGTCAGGCGTAAATTTGATATTAGCCCTGCCACCCGTGGGCAGGGGTTGCCCCCGGCACAGGCCTGCCCTGAGCCTGTCGAACGGGTCCGGGGGTCAATCGACTTCACCGGCGATGCAGTCCTGGGGGCTACGCCGGATGACCAATTGAAAGTTCTTCTTGAGAGCGAGATCTTTCGCCAGGCATGGTGGGTGCCGGGCGACCCAGAGCAGTACAGACCGAAACGAGTATTAACGCTGGAGACCAAAGACTCCGAGGCGCTGTTGAATTGGCCGCCGGTTGCCAATACGTTAGGCGAATT
>JAFNGF010000131.1:21965-22153 GCA_017885385.1 Planctomycetota bacterium | reverse complement strand
CTGTGCGAGTCAGTCGCTGACGACCTACGATCTTGAGATTTCCAACGCAGCGCCGGGCGCCTGCCGGCCAGTATATCGGCACCCGGGAAAACGCCAAGCAGAATTTGAAGATTAGTAACCGTTCACAGCGATAAATCAGCGTTTTTATGTCATTGCGAGGCCTTTAGGCCGAAGCAATCCTAACCTCT
>JAFNGF010000131.1:0-21958 GCA_017885385.1 Planctomycetota bacterium | reverse complement strand
CGCGGCCAGCGCAGCGAGCTGCTGAGAGCCGCCCGGGGATAGAGGCACAGAGGCACAGAGCTACTTTGTGCCTTTGTCCCTTTGGAACCTCGTCAGAAATGTCGCATTATCTCATCGGGCCAGCTCGCACTNNTCGAGAACAACTATTTCTTTACGGGTGGGCTTTTCTTGGCCATTCTTGGTCTTAGTTAGAAAATGACTATTCTCAGATACCAGGAAGGACACGCCTCTATTGCCTTTCCACGCCGGGGCCAGCTTTAGACCATCCTCCTCCCCAAATCCTTCGTCTTGTTCAATCGGAATCTCTATCGAGTCTGTTCCCAGCGTGTAACCGACAAACCTGTTGTTTTTTATCGGCAACACAACGTTTTTCCCATCCGGCGACAGGGCAAACTGTGCCATACTCATAGCCTTGCTGGTATGATTCGACACGCTCGTGGGAAGCACATCAGTTATAGTGCCCGTAATACAGTCGTAGCAAAATAGAGACCACCCAGGCTCGTCTTTTTTACTTGCAGGCAGCGACAGGACACAGCTTGAAAAGAATATCCGCTCGCCCGCGCCATACTGAACCTTCAGCCAGGGATAAAATATTGCGCCTGCAAGTGAGGCAGTCTTGCCGGTACAATGGTGCGTCCCGGCTGAGCCTTGTTCGGGCAGTTCCGTCGGTGCAGCCAGGAGGCTGCCATTTTCATCGGCGACAATTCGCTCCTCAAAGGTACCCAGAATGGTATTCTCGTTGATCAAATCCTTTGAATCCGCTGTTAAGTATGCAATTGCTTGGCCATCTTTTCGCCAGTCGTAGCCCCATGCGACAGGATGGCTTACAAGCATCGCCCCTGCTTCTGCAGGGGCGAGCCTGTCCCCGCGCAAGCGGGGATCGGTCTGAAGCGATGTGACATACAGGCCGTGCTCCTCGAACGCATTGCTCACCTGTCCTTGCTGTGTGTGCATCAAGTAGGCCAGCAACTTACAATCGGGCGAAAATTTCATCCCCACCACGCTAAACAAACTGGCCGCTACTACGCGACTCTTAGCCGGAGCAGCGCTAGGCGCGACGCCCAGCGTGGCTTCCGCCACAACAATCCGGCTGTATGAGATTTCCTTTTCCTTGCCCGCTTTAATTCCTTCACCGCCCAATATTCTGGAGAGCTCATCATCTGCGTTTTCACACACGTACCGAATCGCCCAATTTCTATAGTCATCGGGCACCAAGGGCCCCTCTTCTGGAAACGGAAAGTTGCCGTCGGCCAGTCCCCCGGCATCCAATATGTTCTTCCTTGTTTGCGCGGCGTAATACTGTATCATCTTCACCTGGCCCGGCGGAAGCACCTTTATTCCTTCCGACAAACTTGCACACTTAACTCGCTGGCTGTAAGCGATCAAATTGCCGTTTTTTGAGATGGCCGGCCATGATTCAATGTTCTCCTTTGCAATCTCAGTCAATGCCCCCGTTTTGCCGTCCACTAAGTACAACGCCCCTTCAACTCTCAACAATCCTATGGACCCGTCTTGCGACCACTCCAGCGAATCTTCGGGAATACAACCTGCAAACAAGACTGCGGCGACATAGAAAGCCGCCAGGCCAGAAGTCATTCTGCGATTATTCATAGCGTTTCTCCTTGCGTCAGAAATGGTGCCCTTCGCCGAAAGTATAACCCAACGGCAATCCCGCCTGAAGAGGCGGGGCCAAGTATTTGTATTTAGCCCCGCAATTCATTGCGGGGTTTAGCCCTGCGCCGCACGCGAGGTCCCCTCGGCTTTGCTCGGGGCAGGCTTGGCGGTCTTTCTGCCGAGGATTTCGTCAGCTTGCTCCAGCGTTTCAGGCGGCCACTGCCCGGCGGACTGCAATTCCTTCAGGCGGTCAAGTTGCTTAATACCAACGATGGTTCTGCACTTTGGGAACCTGCTGCAGCCCAGGAATGGCCCTTTTTTGCCTTGCCTGATCAGCAACTTCCCTTGCTTACATTTATGACAGGTAATCTCGGTCGGCTCAGGTCGTGCTCTTGCCGGCAGCACATTGCCCTGTTTGTCAAGCTTGAGAGTTGACTTGCAGGTCGGATAGTCGGCACATCCCAGAAACGGGCCGAATCGCCCATTCTTATACAACATCAGCTTGCCGCAGACCGGACATTTATGCTCGCTCTGGCGGTCTGCCGGGATTGTTTGGACCATCTTGCCGTCCCTGTCACAGGGACAGGCAAATTTGCAGGAGGGATAGACGGAGCAACTTAGGAACCTTCCCTTTTTGCCAAATTTGTAAACGAGCTTCTGACCACACTGCGGGCAGTCGTACTCACTGGGACTGACTTCAGCCTTGGCGTGCTTCATCTGCGTAAGTGCGGTCTCGAGGTTTTGCCTGAATGGGCCGTAAAAGCTCCTCAAGACTTCCAGCCAGTCAAGATGCTGCTCTTCGATTTTGTCGAGCTGCTCTTCCATATAGCGGGTAAAGCTGATGTCCATTATCTTAGGGAAGTACTGGCTAAGTTTGTCGGTAACTATCTCGGCGAGGTCGGTGGCGAAGAATTTCTTGTCGCTCTGCTGCACATAGCCTCGCTCCTGGATGGTGCTTATGATGGGAGCATAAGTGCTTGGCCTGCCGATGCCTTCGCTTTCGAGGGCCTTAACTAACGATGCTTCGGTATATCGGGCCGGCGGTTTGGTGAAATGCTGCTCGGACCGGACATCGACAACCGCCAGATTCTGGCCCACTCGCATTTGGGGCAGCAGTTGTTCGCTTGACGCGGTCGGCCAGACTTTTGTAAAGCCGTCAAACACCAACACTCGTCCGCTGGCTCTATAGCAGCACCGCCCAAGTGAAGTCTCAGCCACGATACTGAGGTTCGTAACGTCCCATCTGGCCGGCGTCATCTGGCAGGCCATAAAGCGCCGCCAGACAAGGTCATACAGTCTGAATTGGTCGTTGGTAAGGAACTGCCTTATATCGTCGGGCGTAAGGTCGACATCGGTTGGGTGGATAGCTTCGTGTGCGGCTTGCGCCGTTTCCTTTGAAGCGTAGACCGCAGCCTTTTGCGGCAGATAATCCGGGCCCAGGTGCGCTCTTATATAGTTGCGGGCGTCTTCGACAGCCTCGCCCGACAGATGTGTGCTGTCTGTTCGCATATAGGTAATAAGCCCCAGGAAACCCATCGAACCCAGGTCAATGCCCTCGTACAACTGCTGAGCGATGGCCATAGTTCGTTTGGCGGTAAAGCCCAGCCGATTGGCTCCCGCCTGCTGCAAGGTGGAAGTTATGAAGGGCGCTGCGGGCTGAGAAACGGATTGTTTGGTCTGCATGTCGGCCAGCTTAAATTCCGCCCCGCGCAGTGCGCTGAAGATGCATTCGGCTTGCTCTCTGTTAGGCGCGTGGAATTTCTCATCGCCGATTTTGTACAGCTCGGCCTTGAAGGCGTTATGTTCCTGCAGCCACCTTTCTTGTTCTGCAACAGTTGGGCCTTTATCGTCCGGAGTTTTTGCCGCTGTAAAATCCAGCCATTTTTGATGGTACTCCCTGTGCAAATCGGTAGTGAAGACCGCCGGGATAAGCCAGTATTCTTGAGGTTTGAAACTGCGGATTTCCCGCTCTCTTTCGACTATCATTTTGACTGTGACGGACTGGACCCGCCCGGCTGATAGGCCCCGCGCCACCTTCTTCCACAGTAGCGGGCTTATCTGATACCCGACTATCCGGTCGAGAATTCGCCGGGCCTGCTGAGCCATAACCTTGTCCATATTGATCTTGCCTGGCTCGGCGAATGCACGCTGGATAGCAGATTGGGTAATAGCATTGAAAACTACGCGGTATGTTTTCTCCTGCGGCACATCAAGGATTTGTGCCAGGTGCCAGGCGATGGCCTCGCCTTCGCGGTCAAGGTCGGTAGCCAGAAACAGCCGGTCAATTTTTTTTGCCGCCGCTTTTAGCGACGTTGCGATGCGTTTTCTGCCCGGCATTATCTCGTAGGTCGGCTTGAAATCGTTTTCTATATCAACGCTAAGGCCGTTTGAAGGCAGGTCGCGGATGTGGCCCATCGAGGCCTTTACTTCGTAGTCCGGCCCGAGATATTTGTTTATCGTTTTTGCCTTGGCCGGCGACTCAACTATCACCAAAGATTTGTATGAATTCGATTTTGCCATTTTTCACCGCTGAATACAGAATTAACGGATAAAGACCCCACGTGAGGGTTCCCGCAAGGCGGGGTCCCAAACGTGGGGCTAAATATCTCTCGACTGCGCTCGAGACAGGTTTAGCCCCGCCTTTTAGGCGGAGTTGGCGGCTAATTTATCTACTAATCGGCGCTTTGGAGAGCGCAATTTAGAATTGGACAAATAAATGGGGCCGGCAGAAATGTCAAGAAAAAACACGATGCAAAGTTTAGCCGTCGCCGCTGCGGCGATGCTATACGTTAATCCTTATTGCGGAAATAGTGCGATGCTCCAGGGCTGCGTATAGACGGTGCCGTAATCATTACTGATCTGGGCCCTTACATATTTGTAAGCCTCCGCAGGTGCAAGCTGCCATACATTGAGGGAGTTTCCTTCTGCGATTTTTTGACCGTTGGCTATCCAGCTTACTGTGCCGTCGGTATCTATAGAGATTGATTGGCCGCTTACTGTTATCTTGGAGACTATTGGGTATCTGCCTTTATTATCCTTTCCCTTACCCCAGTCTTGGACCGCGAAAAAGCAGCCTTTCTCTAGGGAGCTCCTGTAATCAGCCAGAGTGTAAGCGGGAACCATCACCAGAATCTTGCCCGAATCTGAATAAGATTCGCCTGGGTCTTTCCAGGGCCCGAACCAGTCGTTGACGGCAAAACCCCAAATCTTGGTGTCTTTGTACATAAGCAGAAAATCCCACACAGCCTGGAAATGCCCGATGTTGTCGGGCTCGTTGGGGTATTCCTGCTTCAGAAGCGACCTCTGGTAGTAGTAAGCGTTGAAAATCTCAATGCCCTTGTAGTTGTTGAGCTCCATATACAGGCCCGCCCTGGCTGTCGGATGAGCAATAATCGCAAGGCCTCCATACTGGTTTATCAGGTCTATACATTGCTGGGTAGTCTCGTACTGCCATTGCTGTTTTGTTGGACAATGCTCCGGTTCCCACAACTCGATATATGTGGTCAGAAACGCAGAAGCGATATGATCGCAGCCTATCTCCTCCATGCCGGGAACAAAGAGCTTTATGCTATTCAAGGCGGCAAGCACTTGCTCATCGCTATTGAAGCCCCGCAGGTACTTGTAAACGGGCCATAATCTATAGCTGCAGTAAGTAGTGCCGCGTGATCTTTTCCCCGCGTAATCCAGAGGAACGATCACATTATAGCCTGCATTATCATAGGCGATTATCCTGTCTAACGACAAGCGACCAATGTGGTCGTGGTGCTGGGCCAACGCCCTGTGCCAGAGGTTCCAATCCACATCTGCGTAAGGGTCATAGTTGACGACGTAGGTTCTCTCGACAGACGAGAGTGGCGCCGACAAAGGCAAGGCAGCAACGTCCACATCGTAGGTCTCGGCGGACCAAAGTTGTGCCCACAGAGCGAAGTCAAGAAAGTCCACGCGGTAGCTGCTGTCGAAGTCAAAGTCGCCATTCCAGCTATCCGTTGTCCAGCCGTCGTTGAGCCATTTCTGCGAGAAGCTGCCCAGGTCCGGCCAGCCAACGAACTTCCCAGGAGCTAATTTACCTTTAAGCGCATCCGGTGCGCAAATTGTTGCTGTCACTGCATACAGTGATAGCGCTAAAAGAAAGAAAGCATGTTTTTTCATCGCCCATCCCCCCGATATAAGACACCCGGGTTACCCTCCTCATTCCAATTGACTTAATTACTATGGAATAACACCAATTCTAACCACATAGTATACCAGAAACTGTTCCCTGTGTCAAGTCCTGCGTTGCAGAAATTTGCGATGATCGACTTTTTCGCTGCTGCCGCCGGTAGCAGCCATCGCCGGTCTCCTGTCCTGATTCCCGATACCGGAGGGGCATCGAGCATCAAGCATCCGGTATCCGGCGGGCGGTTCACAGGATTAGCCCCCGGACCTGTGCCGGGGGCAAGCCCTGCCCACAGGTGGCAGGGCTAAACAGGGCTTCAGCTTTCGGATCGCTTGGCCGCGATGTGAAATGGCGTTTTTTTCATCGGCGGTCAACTGACCGACAGTCCTATTTAGGCTGGGAACAAAGAATATTGGGTCATATCCGAAGCCGTTTTGCCCGATTTCCTTATCGGCTATAAGACCTTCCAGCGTTCCCTGGGTTTCGACCAAGACCTTTTCCGGGCTTGCCAGGCACAGGCAGCAGACAAATCTTGCTTTTCTTGCTGATTTTGGCACTGCTTTAAGAAGTTTCAGCACCTTTTGGATGTTTCGATGGTCGATTAGGCTTTGGTCTTGGCCTTTTAACTTATCGCCCGAAAATCGCGAGGATTTTACGCCTGGCTTGCCGCCCAGAGCGTCAACAACCAGCCCCGAGTCGTCTGCTATTGTCCACAGTCCGGTCGCTTTGGCGTAGCCGAGGGCCTTTTTGCGGGCATTCTCAGCGAAGGTTGCACCGTCCTCTTCAATCTCGCCAAGGTTTGCGAAATCAGAGAGGCCGACCCACTCAATATCTAAATCGAGCATCGCTCTTAGCTCAGCGATTTTGCCTGGATTGGCAGTGGCAATGAGAATTTTAAATTTCATACGTAACTTATAAGTTTTAACGGCAGAAGCCGTCAAGACAAGATTTTATAGCCAGAGACGCACAAAAAAGGCCGGGCAAACACCCGGCCTTTTCGTTCGTCTCTATACGGTCCCTATTTTAATAGGGCCTTTTCAAGTTCAGCCAATTCCTCAGCAGTGATATCTTCGGCGGTCAAATCTCCGAAAATCACACGGTAGTGGTCGTCCGAAACCTTCCATTTCAACAGTACCTTATCGGCGTCATCCGGGCCGACCGACTCGCCGTAATACACAGGTTCTTTTTTGTCTCCCACCAGCGTCCTGTAGAAGAAGCCAATCGATTGAAGCGTCATTATTCTCTCCATCATAGGTGGCTGCAAGGTGATACCACGTGTCGGCCTGTAATTCAGAGAAGCTGGCAGCATACCAGGTATCTGCGACCCGCAGGGCCGCCGCTCCGCGGAAATCTGCAGCAGAGTGGTTCCAGCTAATCTGGAAATTATTTTCCCGGTGAACAGGGCCACCTGACCCTTTAAATTTCCCTGAAAATTCATAAAAAAAGACCGGAATATTTTCATAAACCGGTCTTGCAAGGGTGAATTTCTAAGATTTAAGGAGTTACTGGTTCCTCCTGAACCGGTTGCGGTTCGATTTTAATCAGGTCTTCATATTCCATCTCAACGGTACTCAGGTCGCCAAAGATGACTTTGTATTTGCCGCTATCCGCTTTCCATCGCATCAGAACCGCATCCGTATCCTCCGGTGTAACCTGAGCACCATAGTATGCCGGGTCTTTCTTATCCTGAACCAGTGTCATATAGAACGTTCCCAAAGACTGGAGGGGCACCACAAAATCCTGTATGACGAATTCCTGCAGCTTGACTTGGTCAAGGCCGACAGTTTCCATCTTTCGCTTTATCTTTTCAAGGAGTTTTTTACCCAATTCAGTGTTCGGGTCGCCCACATTTGTTAACGATTTCATCAGAGACATCAGGTCAATTTTTTCCGGATATTGGCTGAAGAATTCCTTGTAAGCTTCAAGTCCCTTGATGGCGGCCTGGTCATTCATTTCGAGCATTTTTATGCTGTTTGGGTCTATAGCTGTGGCCGTTCCAGCTTTTCCCATTTCTTTGTAATCATCCGGAATCACGTATTCAAAAACGTTTGCATCAACGGAAATATCCCACCGGAATTGATCCATGACAATATGGCTTTCCTCTTCGCCATGCGTTGCGTTCAGCTCGTATTTTACCGGCAGCCAGGTATCAACATCGACCCAGAAGGTCGTGGTGCTTTCGCCCGCTTCATCACTGATATGGTTTAGGAATCCCTGTACCGTGATGCCATCAATTTCAGAACATCCCAAATCCGTGTACTGTTGTGTCATCAATACCTTGATTATTTCACGCAGGTTGCTCAGCTCTTTCATCCGTTCAAACGGTTCACCCGTATTACCCCTAATTTCCATCGGCTGGTACATTTTTGAGTCCGGAAAGATCACCATCATTGTTTTTTCATTCGGAATTACATATATCTGCTGATGCACCGTCAGATTCGGGTCGGGAATGTGCACGGCGCTTTCCATCTTCACGCCATACTGGTTGGAAATGATGAACGTTCCTTCCATTTCCGTTTGAACTTTATTGTTGGTCATCGTTGCATTCATCTTGTACATAAACGCACGGGTCTGCTCGACTTTCTCAAGGACACCGGCTAAGGTGATGCTAGAGCCTCCATTGTTAAGGAATGGAAGACCGGCCAGTATAGCTAAAATAATTACCGCCGCAGCGGCCAGTTTTGTAATTGGGCTTTTCATGATTATACTCCTTATATTCGGCGCAACCGCGCCTGGTTTCTGCATTTCTAATGTGTCCAGCGTCTGCAAGACATTGCCGAGAATCCTCTCTTGCGTTTCGGCTTTTGCCTGGTAACGCAGTTTCTTAATCAGCTTCTCTATGCTTTCTGACGGGCTCATTTTTCTACCTCGCCGTTCAGGATCGACCGCAGTTTATCCAATCCGTATCGGTACCGACTTTGGACGGTCTTGACTGAAACATTCTGCAACTTAGCTATTTGTCGAAATCTCAAAGCACTATTCAGATGCAGCACAACTACCTCCCGCTGTTCATAAGGAAGTCGAGTCATTGCACAACTTAATTTCTCCAATTCTTCGCTGCGTATCACCAGCTGAACCGGACTTTCCGGGTCTGCCGCTATTTGCTCTGTTTCACCCCGCCGTACGGTCTGTCGCCGTTTGTTTTGGCGAATGTAGTCACGTGCTCGATTGGCGACGCAGGTTGCCAGATAGCCTTTTAGGCTTCCTGTCAGGTAAAACTTGTCCGCGGACTTTACGAAGTTGATGAACACATCCTGCACTACATCTTCGGCACTACTGCTGTCCGCCAGCAGGTTTGCTGCTAACGTAAGCAGATCATTGACGTACTTTTCGTAGATACGGCAGAATGCATCCTGGCTGCCGGCCTTGAATCTCCACAATAGCAGTCTATCTTCAAACATCGAGCCTTGTTTGCCTAATATCCGAACAATCGATTGTCACTAATATAACGCTCAAGGCATATATCTTACTCTAAGCAATATCATCTTTTGTGGCCATATTTTCGTTTGCCCTCTAAAATGTCCGGTTTTTGCCGACATCCATGCAAAAAAGAAAAGGCCGGGCAAAAAGCCCGGCCTTTGGAGCGGCATAGAATCTGCGTGGCAAATCTACTTTGGGAGATTTTCCGGTGCGACATCCTTGACGCTTAAATCGCCGTAGATTACGCGGTATGTGGGCGAGTCTTTTGGCTGATACCAGAATATGGCCTTATCCGCCTCGCCGAGTTTTACGCCTTTTCCGGCGTAGTGCCACTCACCTTCGCCCTTGAAGAAGCGAATGAACAGCAGGTGTCGGCCAAGTTTCATTCCCAGGTCTGCTTGTTCTTTTTCGGATAGCCCAAGCTCTCCCAGCTTCTTGCCGATAGCGGGAGCTTCCTTGATGTAGTCTTCGACTGCCACACTATCGGGCAACTGACCGGCTCCAAGTACCTCAGCCCGAACGCGCAGGCCCTCGATGAAGTCCTGCTCCGTAGAACCTTGCAGGTCAATTTCCGTCTGCTGCAATTTATATCCTTCGGGAACATCCATGCTGAATAGCGATTCTTCCATCGCCAGGTCAAACTGGATGTTTTTGCAGATGACGTTCATCTGGCCTTCATTCTGTTCAATCCGCACAGGTAGTGCCGTTTCAGGGTCAGCCCAGATTGTAATCTCAGCTTTTGGGTGCTTGGCCCTAAAACCTATCAGTCTCTGGCCGGCAATATCCCGCTCGCCAAGCTTTTCGACTTTGAATTGAGGATGTTCCTGTAGTCCAGCGATGACATTTCTTAATCTTTCCATATAGTTTGGTATCGACGGCAGGCCTTTCAGATCAATATACACCGCCTCTTTCGTGGGAGCGATAAGCACCAGAATCTTGCCCGATCCCAGGTCTATGATGCTGACCACGTCCGGGGCGTTTGACAGAGTTCTTCTGATCCGTGAGCCCATCACCATATCGTGAATGACCGGGCCGCTGTCCAGCTCATTACCCACGATGATATCGAGAACCGCCGTCTGCGCATTAAGTATCGGCTGAATGACCTGGGCGAAGGTCACATTTGAGCCGAGTGGGTTGCCGATAAAATGTACTACGAGCAGCGCCGCTACGATTATCGCTGCCGCGGCTGCGAATTTTGTTATTCTACTTCTCATAATAGTTCTCCATATTAAAAGCGGCTTGCTCTGTTTGGGTAGGCAGCAGCTTTCTACAGCTTCCAGGACGCGCTGCTGCCTGTTTGCCATATCCGCACTAATATTTGTGAATAGCTCACTCAGCAACAGATCTTCTTCTTTCAACTGATGCGCATAATTCCTGCAGGTGGGACATTGACTCAGGTGCTGGTTTAATAGCCGTGCCTGTTCTTGTGACAATGTCCCCGTGACCATGTCGGCGATGTAGTCTCTCATTTTGTCACAAACGCTATTCATCTTGCAATTTTCCTGGTTAGCACCTCGTGCAGTTGTTGCCTCGCCGTTCTGATTCTCTGACAAGCTCCGGAGTGAGAGATGTTTAGCCTTTCAGCTATAGCTTTGGCGTTCTTGTTGTCAAAGTAATACATTACCAGAGGTATCCGCAGTTCTTTGGGTAATCGCCCGATCGCCCAGTGCAGGTCGTGATTCTCATTTGTTGTTTGTCGAGGCTGTGCTCCGCCGGAATTGGCGGCTTCATTAGCAGCGAGCTTTACACGTTTTTGTCTGCGAAGCAAATCAATGCAAAGATTCTTAGCGATCTGCAATATCCAGCGCCCGAACTGCTCACCTTCGCGAAGCTCTGCTATTTTCAATAGGCCTTTCAGCATAGCATCCTGAGCGATGTCTTCGGCGTCGTGAACATCTGCGAGGATACCAAGACACATTGCGAAAACGTGCCTGTAATGGCGCTCGACAAGTATCGCATACGCGCTCTTGTCGCCTTGACACGAGGCGACAACCAGGATTTCATCTGAACGATCGTCCACAATGAGCACCTTTATCCGTTACCATTATAAAGACGAACATCAAAAGCGCCAGATGCAAAAAAATTGCTGTATTCTGTCCCCATCGTTAAGGATATAAAATAAAAAGCCGTTGCCCGAACTGGCGACGGCTAAACGCGGACAGAGTTCTAAAACTGGATTATCCACCTTGCTTGCACAAGCTTTACTTGGCCCACATTTGTAAAAGTGTCCCGAGTCTGAACCAATAACACTGCAAATAAAAAAGGGCTGATCCGGCTGTCGCGGACCAGCCCGGCGCATTATCGTGTCACAACAGTATCGCTATTACGGCATTATGGCACGGTCGTCGATGCGAACATCATCGATCAGGCCGGACCATAAACTGCCGGGCTCAAGGTCCTTGTCGGAGCCAATTCTTGGCCAGTTCCACAAGGTCAAAGAAGTCTACCACGCCATCATAGTTGACATCGCCGGCGAGCATAGCGCCGTGCTGCGCCAGGACCATCAAATCCTTAGAATCGACGATGCCGTCCCCCAAGGGAGTGGGCCCGATGTCATAGAGCGATTTGTCGGTGCCCCAGTGGAGCATCAGTGCACCCATATCCAGACGGTCAACCTTCCCGTCGCCGTTGAAGTCAACAATAGGGATGATCGGCGCTTTGTAAGTCCAAGTCGTCATATCGTCGTTGGGGTCGCACATGATGTATAGGGCGGAGCCATCGGCACTCATGAGGGGCTCATTCCAGACCGTCTTGTTGACAATGGGTCCCAGATTTACCGCCGGCTGCCAGGGAGCAGAGCGGCTGGCCCGTTTCGCCATATAGCCGTCCCCCCACGGGCCGAATCCCCCGGGGCGGGTGCTGGTCAAGAACATCAACAGCCCATCGGGTGAGAGCGAGGCGTGGCTGTCCTGACCGGGACTATTCACCGCCGGTCCGACATTGACCGGGTCGCCCCAGGGATCGTTCGGGGTCGCACGCTTGCTGATGTAGAGATCCCAACTGCCGTATCCGCCCGGACGGGTCGAACTGAAGTAGAGTTCCAAGCCATCCGGCGACACCAAAGCGACTGCCTCGTCGGACGATCCGTTCACCTTCGGCCCCAGATTGGTCGCCGCCTCCCAAGGGCTAGTTCGGGTCGCACGCCGGGTCACATAGAGATCTTGGGCGCCGTACCCTTCGCCGCGGCTGGACCAGAAATAGAGCTCAAGACCGTCGGCGGTAAGAAAAGCGAAACCATCTTGGCTTGCACTGTTGATAGTCGCCCCCAGATTCTCCGGAAGACCCCAGTCGTCCTCTGGTGACGCGCGTTTGCATACCCAGAGATCCCCCAAGCCATATGCGCCCGGTCGGTTCCGGTATGAAATGCCGTACACTTCCAGCCCATCCGCGGAGAAACAGGTGATCCATTCGGTCGCTGGGTCGAGGAACGGGAAATCAGATTGGATGTTCACCGGCTCGCCGAAGGTGAAATCTGCCCGCGCCGGCGGGGCATCAAATCCTGATAATAGACCGAACCCAAGCAACGACATGACGACCATTGGAATCCTACACACTTTCATTTTGCACCTTCCTTTCTTTAGTGAGTAAATAGGTAACCAGTTATCGAGAATTGCTCCTGCAAGGATTTATTGCCGTCTCATACTTGCTCCTCCTTTCAGTCTTGTCTTCAATTACAGCAGGTCGTTAGACCGACTTTAACACGTTATGTCTATTTATTCGGCAAATCCTGCGGAGCGACATCCTTGATGCTCAAGTCGCCGTAGATGACGCGGTAGGTCTGCGAACCCTTCGGCTGATACCAGAATACTGCCTTGCTGGCATCGCCAAGCTTTACGCCGCTTCCGGCATAGTGCCAAGTAACACCAGTCGGATCAAGCTGCTGGAAGAACAGTAAACCGCGTCCCATTGTCATGCCAACCTGTGTTTTTTCTTCGTCGGAAATATTCAATTGACCGATTTTCTCTCCTATCACAGGGATCTGGCTCAGTAAATCGCCCACGCTGAGGCTCTGCGGGAAGCTGCCGCCAAGCACGTGCTCCGCCCAAAGTCGAAGGACCGTTATGAAATCCTGCTCGGTGAAGTTACTCATATCGAACTGTTTGTCGCTGAGCGTATAGCCAGCGGGGGGTTCCATGCTGACAAGCGATTCATCTATTGGCACATCAAATTCAATATTCTTGAGAATGTAAGGTGTTTGTCCTATTAGCAGCTCAATGCGTATC
Source organism: Planctomycetota bacterium (assembly GCA_017885385.1). Taxonomy (GTDB): domain Bacteria; phylum Planctomycetota; class Phycisphaerae; order Sedimentisphaerales; family Anaerobacaceae; genus JAFNGF01. The sequence continues at coordinate 8,545 of JAFNGF010000131.1, read as the reverse complement.
GGCTGAGCCGTCTTGGAATCAGCCCAGATCGTAACCTCTTCATTATGGCTGCGAACCAGGAATCCGACAGCTTTTCGCCCGTCAATCTCCCGCTGGCCAAGCTCTTGGACCGGTATATCGGGCCGGTCTTTCACCCTGATAACGGCATTACGGACAAATTCTATCAGGTTTCTCATTCCTTCCCGAAGCGGCCCCTGTATGTCAACGTAGGCCGCACCCTTGCTCGGTGGGTCCAACGTGAGCATCTTGCCCTTATCGAGGTCAAATACCATGATAGTGGCCTTATTTGAGAATGTCCTTCTGATTCTCGAACCTACGACGATCTCGTGCATCACCGGCCCGGTTTCTTCGCTGCCCACGATAAAGTCGAGAACTACAGTACGGGCATTGAGGATAGGCTTTATGACATCGGCAAAGGTTACAGTTCCACCGCCCAGTTGATGTATGCCTATCAGCACCGCAATAGTTATCACCGCAGCAGCGGCCATCTTTGTGATTGGACTTTTCATGATTATTCTCCTTAGCTTAAGGCCCACATTGGCCTGGCGGACTGCTTTCAGACGCACGTTTTGTTCTCTTACGATTCGATCCATAACGCCACTTTCCAGATCGCTGCCGGAAAGGGCTTTGCCGTTGGCTGCCAGACGGTCGCAAAGGCTGCGTAGCTGCTGGAATTCCGCCCGGCATAAAGAACAATCCTTGAGGTGCTCCTGGATAGTACGTTTTTCTGACTCGTTAAGAAGTCCCTCGATGTAGGCAGCCAGAATTTCTTTGCATTGTCCGCAGTTCATTTTTGCACCTCACAACTTTCATTATGCTGCTGCTGTAACGACTGTCGCAGCATAGAGTAGGCCCGTGACAGGGTTTTTGTAACTGTGCCCAAAGGCATATCCAGTTTCTCGGCAATCTGATTGCAGGAGTGATGGCCATAATACCGAAGCAGAATGATCTGCCGGTATGCCTCAGGCAGCTCGGCAATGGCCGCTTCGAGCGCATAATCCTGGGAGAATTCCGGGCTGGGCGTTTCTTCTGAGAATGAGCGGATTGCCTCCCGTTGTCGGCGGACCTGTTCTTGTCTTTGATGCTCTTTTGCCACGCGGTCGGCGATGCCAAGCAGCCAGGAAAAAAACAAATCCGGCTTTTCTAAGCTGTCCATTTTGAAATACGCCCGCACTAAGCTTTCCTGGGCAGCCTCCTCAGCCTTATCTTTGTTGCCCAGTTTTCCCGCCAGGTGAGCCAACAGAACTCCCTGGTAACGCCGCACAAGATAGCGAAAATCATCCGGATGGCCATCCAGACAACGCTCAACATAGTATTGGTCGGTTTCAGACATCTTCAGCACCTCAAAAACTGGTCAGGATTCGCGTCTTCACTATATAGTGCAGACTGAATGGTATTTGCGACAGAAAAATAAGACTTAAATAGAGAATTGCTGCGATGGTGCTCAAAAGCGCATAAAAAAAGGCCGAGCCCCAAAGCCCGGCCTTATGTGATTGCACTTTTCCGTTCGCTTTTGTCCGCCCCAGGCGGGAACGGTGCGTTCCTAATAGCTCTCCACCTTTGCACCTTCCAGTAGTTTCTCCCCGTTGAATGTGTCGGCGGGATATTCATTTTCTTCGAGGACCTTTATGTCAATATTCGAATCGACTCGGCTTCCATCTGTTCCCCTTGTGGCATCGGGGTACATGCTCAGAACGCGCTTGCTGGGATACCACTGCCCTTGCGGAAGCTGAACAAAGTCAGAGCACTCATATTCGCGCTCTTTCTCCCACTTTCCGGCTCGTTCCTTCCACCATATCCATCTGACGCAGATATGGTCATGCTCTGGGTCTATATAAAAGTCTCTCCGAGTATCACCACGGTCACCACTTCTCAGACCAACATAGTCACTGAGTTCCTCAGGTTTGTCATCGATCCATCCAAACGATCCGCCGGCGTCAATACTGGCGTATGGCCACAGTTCATTGTGAGGTTCGCTGCTGGTGTATACGGATTTCTCCTTGAGAACCCGTACTGTTGGCTCAGGATGTCCCGCAAAGGATGGCGAAGGATGCGGATTAGTTCTTGTATAGGATCTGCGTCCATCGAAAAGAGCGATACTAACCGGAACTTGCGTTTGAGTCCATTGCAGAACATCTTCTGCGCTCGCCGGCGTTTTCAGACTATAGTCAGGCTGGCCGACTAAGGTGAAATAGCGATTATGATGGATTTTTTCGCCGTTGCGATAAACTACATCAATCGTGCATCCATAGCCCTCTATCGACCAAGTGAGCGAGCGATATCGGTCAGGAAACCTCCCAAGGCCAGCACTTCCAGCTCTGATTACCTCTGCGATGGAGGGCTCCGGTATTCGATCGTACTCTTTTACTATTGGTAAGTCTTCATTGACACCCANNTCGCTCGGCAAGCTGCAGTCTTTCCCAGATTCTTACAGGTAATCGTGTCTCCGGATTCGCCCATAACTGCCTCACTAACAATCGTCTGCCTATCGCGTCATAGTGATACACGTCAAATCTTACCAATTCCATATTATCCAGCCGCTCAATTTCCTTTTGCACCTCTGTATCTCTAACAACCTGCCCTGTCATTGCCTCTAAATTCCCAACAACAATTTCCCAAGCTGTTTTGGGCTGCCACGGAGGAATCACACCACCAAGATAAACTGCCGGCCTGTCCTGTGAGATGTGCTCCCCTAAATCTGGCGAATATATCAGGCGAATATTCGAAACCCTATCTACGAAGACCTTCCGGCCATCTTCGTTCTTATAGTAGAATTTGCCGTCTTCCAGTGAAATCCACTGTTCTCGGCCGCTATCGTACTTCAGGTGTACCCATGACTGGGCCAAAAATGCGGCCCTCACATCCGCCCAAGCTGCACTTGCGCCATCCATTGAGCCGCCAAAATGCTGTATCGCAAGAAATGCGCCTATGACTATCACCGCGGCAGCGGCTAATTTTGTAATTGGGCTTTTCATAATTGTTCTCCTTATAGACTCCAGGCAGATGGTCAGCCTGGAGGTGGGTTGTCTTGTTTCTCGATTTGTCACAACGGCAAGGAGCGTTTGTTTTGCTGATTCACACACCTGCTCGTCAGCCGACAGCTCCCTTCTGCCGGCAGCGCATTGAAGTACTGCCTGGAGTCGTCTTAGCTCACTACTGCACTGCTGACACTTGGTCAGATGCGCCTCGACCTCGGCTGATTGCTGCTCCGGCAACTCCCGGAGAGCAAAATCCACCAGCCGCCCTTTGATACGTTCATGTGCATTCATAGCTCATCTATCCTATTCACAAATAGTCGCGAAGTTCCCGGCCCAATCGTTTCAACGCACGGTGAAGGTGGACTCTGACTGTTTCTTGTGAACAATCCAAAAGCTCGGCAATTTTCGTGTAACTTAGTCCTTCAATTCTCGCAAATACAAATACGTCAGCCTGGCGTTTGGGCAATCTGGCCAGGCACGCGGTCAGCTTTTGTTGCAGTTCGGCAGTTCTTAACGGCCCGTCCGGCCTTTCCCTTGTGCTGCGATATTCCTGTTGCTGTGCTAACGGTTCCATTCTTAACTGTTTGGCAAACTGGATTGCCTTTCGAACCGTGACCCGGTAGAGATATGCGCCCCAGTTCACCTGCCCGTTGTATTTGTGCCACCGCCGCAAAATTTCCAGAAATACTTCCTGGTGCACGTCCTGGGCTTTTTGGCCGTCCTGCAAAACCCGGATCGCGGTTTTCATGACCGCTGCACTGTACTTGTCGACTAACGCCTTGAAATCCATCGTTGGCACTCTTTTTCCCCTTACTACCTCGAGCCATGCATGGCGAGGATGTGCCGGTAACCACACATCCACACCTAAAGAGGCCACAGTTCAGATTTCGTTTACAAAAATTTCGTTTTTTTATTGTAGCCCGCCCTACCTCCAAAGCGCACAAAAAAGGCCGAGCAGACGGCTCGGCTTCATCTATTCAACAGTGCTTCCTGACCGCAGTTAAAGCACCTACTGAACGGCTTTGCCGTAGACTTCGACCTCGATGTAGTGGTTCAAATCGTTGGCATTGTTGCCGTTGCTATAAAGCCGGACATATCGAGCACGCACACCTTTGGCATCAATAAGCTCGCCCTGGTTGGTCTCGACATAGTGCATATCTTTTCCTACGCCCAGGCCGGCAGAATTGTCAATGTCGTTGTTGAATAGAGTCCTGACGTTCGTGATAAAATCGCGGTCGTCGGCGACTTGCACCACTACGTCAAAATAGATCCGGGCCTGCTTATGATAGTGCCATACAACGATTGCGTATATCTGGTGCTGAGCTTCGAGGTCAATACTAACGTGCTGCAGAAATGGGCCCAACTCCACGTAGCTGCCGTCGGCTGCTTCCTTGTCACCGTCGGTGATCATCTCCAGTTCGCCGATGATCGGAGATTCATCGCCGGCAAAAACCGGCTTGCCGAGAGCGACATTTTTGGTCCCTGCCGGCGCCAAAAACGGTGGCCGCGGCGTAGTCGGCAGCTTCCTGAGATTGGCCACGCGAATATTCTCTTTCGTTCCCTGGAACGTCGCTTTAGGCAGGTTGATGTCGATGGGCGCCATCACCGCTTTCGCGGGGACAAGCTTGCCCCTGCAGAAGCAGGGGTCGCGGCGAACAAGGTGATTCATCGCCAACAATATGATGCCAATTAGGCCAGCCGCGATAGCTGATTTTGCAACTGTACGCTTCATCCTACGTAATAAGACGTGTATAGTCGCTGGTTTGGTATCGAAGATTTGAGGTATGGCGTACGGGCATACAGCCGATGTGGAATAAATCCTTGACAGTCAGCCGCGTTGTCGATAAAGTAACGCTCTCGTCTGGGCTAAGCCAATGGTTGGGGCGAGACTAAACAGACGAAAAACCGTGTTTACAGTACTGAAAATAAGGAGATATGTAAAATGGCAACAAAGGTTGCAATTAATGGGTTCGGCCGAATCGGTAGAGCGGTGGCAAGAATTATTACGCAAAGGCAGGGCGATCTGGATTTGGTGGCTGTCAACGACCTTTCTGACGCCAAGAGTCTTGCGCATTTGTTCAAGTACGATACCGTGATGGGCAAATGGAATGGCACCGTCGAGGCGAAGGGCAATTCACTGATTATTAACGGCAAGACGATTGAGGTGCTTGCAGTAAAGGCGCCGGCTGAGCTGCCGTGGAAGAATATGGGAGTCGATGTTGTTGTCGAGTCAACGGGAGTGTTCACGTCCGCTGAGTCGCCCAAAGGCGGATACGCCGACCACCTAAAGGCGGGCGCCAAGAAGGTGGTTTTGACCGTGCCGGCGAAGGACAAAATTGAGGCGACTATCGTTATCGGCGTCAACGACAAGAAACTGACAAAGGAAATCAATTGCGTCTCGAACGCAAGCTGCACGACAAATTGCCTTGCGCCGATGGCGAAGGTACTAAGTGACACATTTGGCATCGAGCGGGGGCTTATGACGACCGTTCACGCTTATACCAACGACCAGAGACTTGCGGATATGATACACAAGGATTTACGCCGGGCGCGCGCAGCGGCTATGAACATTATCCCAACGACCACCGGTGCAGCCAGAGCCATCGGCGAGGTCGTTCCGGAGCTTGCAGGCAAGCTCGACGGTTTTGCTTTGAGAGTCCCGGTTGTCGTGGGCAGCGTCGTTGACTTGGTGGTCAACGTTCAGAAGGATGTTACGGTTGGGGCGGTTAATGAGGCGATGAAAAAGGCAGCATCCGGGCCTATGAAGGGCATCTTGGTTTATTGCGATGAGCCGATTGTCAGCAGCGACATAATCAACAATCCCGCTTCGTGCATCTTTGATTCGCTCTGCACGATGGTAATCGGCAAAACAGTTAAGGCTATCGGCTGGTATGATAACGAGTGGGGGTATTCAAACCGCACCGTGGATATTATGGAGAGAATGGCGAAGCTGCTGTAAGAAGCCCGCCGTCAGCTAGTAGATTTCGTTGGGGTAGACAAGAATATGGCAAAGAAAACTGTTGCTGATATTGAAGTCAAGGGCAAAAAACTCCTGATGCGATGCGACTTTAACGTGCCTTTGGATGACGCCGGCAATATCACCAGCGATGACCGAATCGTCAAGGCGCTGCCGACTATAAAGAACATTCTGGATAGAGGTGGTGCACTTATTTTAATGAGCCATCTTGGCAGGCCCGAGGGCGAGCGTGACGATAAGTACAGCCTCGCTCCGGTGGCAAAACGCCTATCGGAGCTGCTGGGTAAAAAGGTCGCCTTTACCAATGATTGTATTGGGCCCGAGGTCAAAACGCAGGCAAAAACTCTCAAAGCGGGCGATTGCATGCTGCTGGAGAATGTCCGGTTTCATAGGGAAGAAGTCATAAAAGATAAGGCGGCAAAAGAGGATAAAGAGCTTCGAGCGGCCAAAGACAATTTCGCAAAGCAGCTCGCTGAGCTGGCGGATATTTATGTCGACGACGCCTTTGGCACCGCCCACAGGGACAACGCCTCAATGTATACCGTGCCGTTAGCGATGAAAGGCAAGCCCAGAGTCATCGGCTTTTTGATGGAAAAGGAGCTGAAGTTCCTGGGAGAGACCCTGGATAATCCCGAAAGACCGTTTGTGGCCATACTTGGCGGAGCGAAGGTTTCCGACAAGATAGGCGTAATTGAGAATCTGCTGGACAAAGTTGACCGCATACTCATCGGCGGTGCGATGGCGTACACTTTTTTCAAGGCCGAAGGACGCGCTATCGGCAAGAGCTTGTGCGAAGATGGATTCCTTGATAAAGCGACCGAGCTGCAGGGGCAGGCCAAGGACATCGGCTGCGAAATGGTTTTGCCGGTTGATACGGTGGTTGCCCGCGAATTCAAAGCCAAAGCCAGGTACAAAGTAGTCACCGGTGACATTGAACGCGACTGGCAGGGTATGGACATCGGCCCAGCCACCCGGACGCTCTTCGCCCAGAAGCTTTTCGGCGCAAAGACCGTTGTTTGGAATGGTCCAATGGGCGTCTTTGAAATGCCGCCCTTCGACGAGGGAACCAAGGCTGTGGCTCTGGCGGTTGCCGAGGCGACAGACAAGGGCGCCCGCAGTGTGATCGGAGGCGGCGACAGCGCTAGTGCCATCGAAAAGCTCAATCTGGTAGATAGAATAAGCCACGTTTCTACCGGCGGAGGGGCTTCACTTGAGCTATTAGAGGGAAAGAAGTTCAAGTGTATCGAAATCCTTGATGATAAGTAAAGTATTCAGCCGGCGGTTTTACCGCCGGTTTGCATAATGACCGGCACCCAGGATACAAACGGTAAAATGCCTTTACGAAAATGCGGTTGCCGAAGGCTGGAACAATTGAGATTGCGCCATCCATATTGGATGCCGATTTTGCCAGACTGGCTGACGAAATAGCAGCGGTCGAGCTGGCGGGCGTGAATATGGTGCATCTGGACGTTATGGATGGGCACTTTGTGCCGAATATCACGATCGGGCCGCCGGTAATTGCCAAGCTTCGCAAGGTGAGCAGGCTCGTTTTTGACAGCCACTTGATGATAAGTGAGCCGGCAAGGTATGCCGAGCATTTTGTTCAGGCCGGCGTTAATCATATAACGTTCCATATTGAAGCCGCCGACGAGCCGAAGAAGCTCATTGACAAGCTACATAAGCTGGGCGTCACTGCGGGTATCTGCTTAAATCCCGGGACGCCTGTGGAGCAGATACAAACGATTGCGCCACTTTGCGATATGGTTTTAGTGATGACGGTTCAGCCTGGTTTTGGCGGGCAGAAATTTATGCCGGAAGCGGCGAAAAAAATCGCCCGGATTAGAAAGATTGTCGGCCCTGGAATAAGAATCGAGGTCGATGGCGGGATAGACTCGCAAACCGCGCCGATTGTGGTTTCTTATGGTGCCGACACGCTCGTAGTGGGGCATGCTATATTTTCAAAGCCCGACCGCGCTGCTGCAATAAACACCATTCGAGAGGCCTATGGGCAAAGAGGTTAAATCAAAGTGGAATGGCTTTTCGCTCAGGCCTCGCAAGGAGATGCCCGAGGGACTCTGGCTGCGCTGCCCTGGCTGCGAGCACATGCTCTATAGAAGGACAGTTGAGGAGAATCTTAACGTTTGCCCGGAATGCAATCATCACTTTCGCATTCGCGCAGCGACACGAATCAAGTATTTAGCTGACGAGGATTCCTTCCAGGAAATATTAGGCGATCTGACTGCCGGTGACCCGCTGGGCTTTAAGTACCGCGGAACAACCTATAAGCAAAGGCTGAAAGCCGANNGAGAAAAAATGCGGAGTCAAAGAAGCGATGCAGATCGGCAAGGCCTTTATTAAGGGTAGGGGCATCATCTTAGGAGTGATGGAGCCGAGCTTCTTGATGGGCTCTATGGGTTACGTGGTCGGCGAAAAACTATGTGCAGCCGTAGATGAGGCGATAGCCCAGTCGCTGCCTTTAGTAGTGGTTAGCTGCTCCGGCGGTGCCAGGATGCACGAGGGCGTGGTGTCACTTGGTCAGATGGCTAAAACCGCTGCGGCACTTGCCAAATTCGACGAGGCCCGCGGGCTT
>JAFNGF010000130.1 GCA_017885385.1 Planctomycetota bacterium | reverse complement strand
CGATAAAATGGGTCTGTAAAGTATATGCCGCCTTTTGGGTCAATCCAGAGATCGTTGGGGCCATTCAACTTTTTGCCTTTGTAGTCCTTAACCAGTACGGTGACATTACCTTCCCTGTCGATTAGCCAAAGCTCGTTATTGAGGTCGGCACAAGCCAGCAGGTTTCCACCTTTATCGAAATATAGCCCGTTGGCTCTTCCTGGGTTTTCGTGAAAGATAGACAGCTTGCCGTCCACCGACCACTTGTGAATTCGATTGTTTGGCTGGTCTGTGAAGAAGATATTTCCCTCGGCATCGACAGCCGGGCCTTCTGTAAATTCAAAGCCGCCCGCAAGTTTTTCTAGCTTCGCTCCCGTCGCGATGACACTTTGTTTCTCGGCGGCCTTTGCCGGCGTAACCGCTACCAGTTCGATGCCTGTGCCGCTCCCTAAATTGCGGGAGTATTTCTTTTCTTGCGGGTTATTCCAGTGCTCGTGGACGCCCAGGCTGGGCAGTTTTTTGACGTTATCGGCGTGGTCAGGGTCGTAGAATGTCCCTGAAGGCGGATTATCCGCCCGTGCCGCCTCGTGTAAGTAGTCGTCAACGCCGCTCTCGCGTGCCCGGTCGTATTCAGCGTAGAGAAAGTCGAAGCCGACCGAGTCGATGGCCACCGGGTCCTGCGATGCTAAAAGGCTGGAAGTCCAGTCGCCGTTGAATGGGGGCGACTGCCATTTTCTCGGCCCTTTAGGCATATCCGTGGGGTGGACGCCGCAATACAGGCTATCAATCAGGTAGAGCACGGTTTTGCCGCCGATGTGGGCGTGACCCATGAGGTCAACCAGGTTTCTGTATGTGCCGGTCTCTTTGGAGAAGCTACTTGTGTGCATATCGTAATAACCTTTTTCAGCCGGCCACCTCACCAGCGAGCCATAGTGGTTCTTTGCGCAGAGCGTCACGCCCGCGCCGGTATGGGCCTTGAGGTTGGCAAAGTTAATTAAGTAATCCGCCTGGGCAAAAGTCTCAGGGATGTAGTCCTGCTTACATCCCTGGGGACGACAGCTCCAGTAGAGCGGAACGGAAGATTGTTCCATCCGGCCTCGGCCGAATTTGCCGGCATGGTCCATGCACAGTACGTTCGGAAACTCTTTGTGGATGATGTCGTAGTACTCGTTGGCGAAGTACGCCAGACTATCGCAGATAGCAATGTCGGCTTGTTTAACACCAATCGTGTTTACGAGCTGCCGCAGTAAGGCGACAAGCATTTGCGGGGACGTATTCATATAATCTATGGTGCTATCCAGGTTGTAGGTGTCCTTATTGACGCCTCCGTGAGACCAGATAAAGCCGACAAAGTTTACCTTGATAGCGATTTTTTCGCTCGGCTTGTAGGTAGCGTCTCCCTTGCCGCGTGCCTTGTTGTGGTATCTAAAAAGCCTGTCCCACGCTGCTGCGTCGCCGGATTGACCGGTCAGATCACAAATTGCACGCGACATCATTCGGCACACCGCGGCTTGATTAGTATGGCTGCTCTGCCACGGGTGCCCATTGCCGGGACCCGCCCAGTCGGTTGCCTCAGGGTCGTAAGCCCAGATTACGCGTCCTGGATAGATGCCTTTAGCGACCCCCATCGGCTGATTTGCCGGCTGCGGCTCAGCCAGCGCCAGCTTCTCGCCGGTGGCAGCTACGGTCAGCCATACAGCCATAACGCCCACGGCGATGCAGATTAAGCCCACCAGATACCGTCTACGGGCAAGATTTAGCCTGGCCTTTCTGAATACTACGCTGGCAGCGCCTAAGCCCAGCAGCCAGGCTATGAATCCTGACGCCAGCGGAAACGCTACTCGCTGGCACGGATACGTTGCCCGCGAAGGTTTTGGAATCACACGGATTAAAAACCATATTAGTGACATCAGCCCTGCAATGGGAAGTATATGGTTAACCCAGTGACGTTCCTTTTTATGGGCATGACAGCTATCTATCCTAGAATGAGTTGCGTGTGACTTGTCGGTTTTGGGCGGTTTCATTTTTTACCTCCGTAGCTGCTGGCTTGTTTTAGCTTATATTTACTGCACTATCTTTCTATCAGTGTTTCATCAACCTGCATGCCGAAATGCCTGCCGGCCTTTTCGATGTGGCCGAGCACTTTGTCGCCCGGCTTTAGAGCGGTGATGGAGATCGGCTTACCATCCGGGCTAACCAGCCGAATTGTCTCAGCGTTTTGCATCACCAGGCTTATCGGCTGGCCTTGAGCTTCCGCCTCGATGAGCATCATTGGGCGTTTTTCGATCTTGTTTCTCCCTAAATAGGCGGTTTGACTTTTGCCTTGAAAATTTACCAGCATAACTTCGTCGCCGGCCTTCAAGTCCGCCAGGTATTTAGTTTTTCCGCCCGGCGTTAAAGTATATGCGTGCACGGCGCCGGCGTTGACGCGGAAAGGCCGGGAAGCCACATAAGGATTCTCGACCGATTCAGAGTGCACCAAGAAAAAGCCCGACGCTGTATTGCCGATGAGGATTCCTTCGCCGAGCGTCATTTGCGTACAGGTATCAAGACACGACCGGTCGCCCATTCCAAGCTGCTTGGCGGCTGTGATTGTAGCTATTACCAAGGGAATTTTTTCGCTTATGCCGTGAATGATTTCGGCGGTCTTCTTGATTTCGTTCACATCTTTAGTATTCAGAACAACGCCATCGACGCCCTTTTCGAGAATCTCGGTCATAAGTTTAGCCTGTTTACTATTATCGACCTGCACAATGATATTTTTGCCCCGCCGGGCAAGCAGGTTTTCGATTGGGATGATCGTCCAGTCGAGCATTCTCAGCACGACAATTTTGTCAGCGGGAACCGCCGCAGCCCTATCTTCGTCAGCTTTGCCGGCTATATCTATGAACTCGACTTCCACGCCCGGCTTAAAGTCGCCGTTTTTCTCGATGGTTTTTATTTTGCCGAACTGGCGCACAGTTTCGCTTTTGCCGTCCGGCACGATTACAGCCTCAGCGCCACTTTCCAGCGCCGCTATGGCGATTTCCTTGCTGTACGGGACAACATTTACCCACAGTTTCTTCATTGGTCTTCCCTGCTTTTCTTGTCATTCCCGCGCAGGCGGGAATCCAACGACGCCTCATTAATTTACTCGGCCTTTGCTGCCAAGATTTAACTGCCATTGGCGCTGTCTGTCAACACATTTCACTGCCTCGGTTCGGCCGGGCTTACACCAGGAGTGTCTTGAAATTGGGCGTCTTGATATTCGGATTTGTTTGGAGCTTCGGATTTCGAAATTCGTGCTTGACGCTCTTTGAGCGGCGGGCTATAATCCGGAGCGAAAATCGCGGTAATCACCTGCGTGCCGATTTATCGAAAAGTTGCTGCCCATGCAGGTTTCTCCATACAATAGGAGATTGAAACTGGATATTACTACCCGCTTGAGTTGGATGATCTTGGGTGTTTGCTTCGCAGTTGCATTGTGCGGATGCATGGTCGAGCAAGGCGCAACGCCGGCGTCAGTCCCCGAGCAGCAATCCGAAGTCGATGCCCGCATCGAGCGGCCCCGCGAACGCGACGTGTGGGTTCACGACCCTTCCACTATAGTAAAGTGCAAAGACGAGTATTGGCTTTTTGCCACCGGCAGGGGGATTGCATCGCGGCGCTCGAAAGACTTGGTAGAGTGGCAGGCCGGTCCGTCTGTCTTTGCCAGCCCGCCGGCCTGGACGAGCGAGGCGGTGCCCGGCAATAGAGGCTACTTCTGGGCACCGGACGTCATCCATTTTAAGGATCGGTACTTGCTCTACTACTCTGTCTCGAGATGGGGGAGCAAGACTTCCGCCATAGGTCTGGCTACCACCCCGACTCTCGACCCGGCAGACCCGAACTACCATTGGACCGACGAAGGCATCGTGATCCAATCCGGCGACCGCGACGACTTCAACGCCATCGACCCGGCCGTGGCAGAGGACCCGGACGGCAACTTGTGGCTCGTGTTCGGCTCATTTTGGAGCGGGGTCAAGTTGATTCAGCTCGATCCAGCCACCGGAAAACGGATCGCGCCGGACTTGCCTGTTTATTCGCTGGCCTACCACGAATCCATCGAAGCTCCTTCCATCTACCATCACAAAGGCTACTACTACCTGTTTGTGAACTGGGGTCTGTGCTGTCGCGGCGTAAGCAGCACCTACAACATCCGGGTTGGCCGTAGCGCCGACATCACCGGCCCGTACATTGACAAGGATGGGGTCAAGATGCTTGCTGGCGGTGGAAGCCCATTTTTGGAGACGCAGGGCCAATTCATAGGGCCTGGCCACCCCGGCATTTTTTCGCAAGGCGACAAGCACTGGCTAAGCTACCATTACTACGATGGCAGCCGAGGTGGCAGAGCCACCCTCGCCGTACGTCCCCTGCAATGGAATGCCGACGGCTGGCCCCAGCTTCGTGACCTATCGGACTCGACAGATAACAAAGACTGAAACATCCGGGGACCGACATGGGGAGAAAATCTGCCCATCCTACTTGCTACCACCGCCGAAGGATGCGTTTTGAAATTAGGCATTTCGAGACTCGTGCTTGACGCTCTGTGACGGGCAGGATATAATCCGGAGCGATAATTGCAGTAATGAGCGTAGGGCAGATGATTCCTCGATGTGAATTAAAACGTCTGCAAAACAGTTGGTCTTATTGGAGATGTGAGTGCGGCCATTCTGTGTGACTGGTTGGACACTACATGTTAGCCAGACCAGAGAAGAAGGAGATAAAGATGAGACAAATTGTCGAGGTTATAGCCACGTTTTTGCTTTTTGTGCAGGTATTTGCTGGACCATGTTGGGCCACCGAGACTCAGGAAGAGAGCGGAAAGAAGTTGACCTCGGTCTTCAACCAGAACTGGCTCAAATCGGTAATTTCAGTGGAGCAGGTCCAGGAGGACCCAAAAGAAGAGCATGCAAAGTATGCCCCCATAGGCACCGGTTTCCTCATAGCCTCTCCCAATAAGCACATTGTCCTGATAACAGCTAAGCATGTGATAATTGACAAAAAAACTCAGAAGACAAGGGAGAACCTTGCATACCGTTTGAATGATAAGAAAGGGCACAGCATTATTGTCACGGAAGAAGGTCTGAGGAAGGGTGCAGTTGGTTCCTGGTACCTGTCCAGCGATAGAGATGTAGCTTGCAGATTCATGCTTGTTCCTACTACTTCGGACCTGCTCCAGATCCCCTTATCTTCTTTTTTGGAGGCCAAATATGTTCAAGCTGGTGCTCCGGTGCTTTTGCTTGGGTTCCCGCTGGGTCTACGGTCAGAGGACTACGCCAAGCCGATTGTGCGACAGGGGATAGTCGCTCTATCGGAGCCAAACGATTTGGTTGTTGATGTGGATTTCTACCCTGGAAATAGCGGAGGAGCGGTGGTATACGTTCCTCCAATCAAGATGGGCAAAGGGTTGTCCTCACCGCTGATAAATGAGGAGAAACTCGTTGGCCTTGCGATAAACTTTATCCCATATGTTGACGTCGCCGTGAGTGCACACACAGGCAGGCCTCGTGCAACCTTCGAGGAGAATTCCGGGCTTTGCAATGTTGTGCCTGCTGATGCGATTCTTTCACTATTGAAACGCAGAGACGTTTCTGCTGTGGATGAAGAGTTAACCGAGAAACTAAAGGTAGAGCATCCCAAGTAGGTATGGAGCCTTCATGCGCAAGGTCCCGTCAGAGTGGTCTTATCCAGATGTTGCGGAAACGCACCGGGTTATTGTGGGCTGATAAGCTCAGCGGCAGTTTTTCGGGGATGGGTTTGTCGTACTTGGGCAGGATCCGATGGCCGGTCGGGCCAAAAATCTCCTGGTTGTGATGGACGAGAAGCCCATTGTGAAAGACGGTGACAAACGCGGGCTTTTCGAGCTTGCCATCCTTAAAAACCGGCGCGAAAAAGATAATATCAAAGCTCTGCCACTGGCCCGGCTTTCGGCA
>JAFNGF010000129.1:26491-30994 GCA_017885385.1 Planctomycetota bacterium | reverse complement strand
GTCTTGCGAAACGACTCGCCCGCTAAGGGACATTGGCTGCAAGTTCGTCTGCGGGGCGTCAAAACCAACCGCGACGGCGTAGGAGCACACGTCAAAGTCACAGCAGGCGATTTGAACCTTTTAGACGAAGTTCACAGCGGCCGCGGCTATCAGAGCCACTATGGGATGCGTCTTCACTTCGGATTGGGAGACCGCAATAAGGTTGACCGTATCGAGGTGCGTTGGATCGGCGGCGGAGTAGATGTTTTCAAGAATGTCGCCGTGGACCAGCTTATAACGCTTACCGAAGGCAGCTCAAAAGTAAGGTCCGTGGCACGGGCTTCCAGCCCGNNACGGCCAAGATGGCCGTGCCACAACCACCCATATTTTTTACTTCTGTGAAACCGGGAGCACACACCCGTTTCTTATTGTGCCCAGCGCAACCCGCCGGCAGTTGCTGCCGAGCGGGTCCCACTTTATGCTCCCTGTGACACCCTGCCAGGGCGAAAGCTCCCGCAGCGCATCGCAGATGCGCACACGATTGAGCCCGGCTTTGCGTATAGCGGCAATAAGAAGATTAACGCCGTCATAAGTATGCGCGGCAAGATAATCGGGCTGCTTTCCAAAACGACAGACAAATTTATCTTCAAAACTCTTTGACGCTGCGCTACCGGCATAGAGCAATGGAAAGACCGCTCCTTCCGCTGCCTTGCCGGCTTCTTCGATGAAACTGCGCCGCCCCATACATGGCCCGCCGAAAACACGCCCGGCAAAACCTTTTTCCCGAACAGCTCGGATTAGGTGTGCGCTTGCCTCTCCGCCGGCAACCAGGACAAGAACTTCCGCGCGGGTGTCTGCGATTCGCTGCGCCAGTTCTGTGACGTTTCCCTTGCGAGGGTCAAATTCATAATGGTAGAACGGTGACAGCCGGAGCTCAACAAAATGCCTGATAAGTTCAACCGTGAAAAGGTGCGAATCGTGGTCAACAGCCGATACAAGCACAAACGGCTTGTTCTCAACGCATGGTGCAATAGCCTCGGCCAGAACCGGTGCCTGCAGATGATCCTGCGGAAGACATGAAAACATCCACGGAACATTAGCAAGATTCGCTGTCCTATCGCTGCTTACCGGACTGAGCAACGTAAGCCGAGCCTTTGCAACTACCTGCTCTGCCAGATGCGTTGACGGCCCGTCGATGCCCCCGATGATAGCCCAGACATTGTGCACATAAACCATTCGGGTTATTTGCGTGACGCCCGAACCCCAGGGATTCTCCGCCCAGCCCGCCACAAGCCGGAACGGCAGACCTTTATATCCACCCGCCTGGTTAGCCTCCTCAATCGCTAAGCATGCCGCATTCCACATGCTTGCCCTGAGCGAAGTCGAAGGGTCGCCCCCCTCTGGACCTGTTCCGAGCGGAGTCGAGGAATCTGCTTTGTGCCGCGCGAGTGAGTCTATTATACCACAGGCAGGTCCCTCGACAGGGCTCGGGACAAGCATACTGGGGCCGAAGTATCCTATCGCTACTTCCTTTACGTCAACGGCAGGACGGTTCTCGCGTCCGGGGCCGGCGTAGTATGTTTGGCGACTTCGGGCATCGAAAAATGGACGCCGGACTTGATTGTCACCTCCAAAAGCTGTTAACGATAGGACAAAGAGTATAAAAGTTATGCATATAATCCTACGCATGTCTGGCACGTGCCTTTCGCAGACCCCGCCCAAAGTTGATTAGAATGTAGGGTATGCTGTGCATACCAGCTTTCTGCTAATTCACTAATTCCCTAATTCACTCATTACTATCACGCGGACGAATATAGCCTCGCGGTATCTTAAGATCCTCTCTGGAGTAAAAATTCCACCGGCCGTTTTCCCGCTTTGCCAGGTACACTTCACCCACGTCATCGTGACAGGCACTAAGCACGATATCACCGGTTACACCTTTCCAGGGTTTGGCTCTGTATGCCAGGATATCACGGATTTTTGCTCTATTCAGACCGGCCGCCTGGACAGCCCAGATGAGCATATTCATCCCGTCGTAGGCGTGGCCGGCGTATGTCTCAGGCTCTTGCCCAAAACGCTCGCGGAAATCTTTATGGAATTGTTCGAGCTGGGGGTTTTCGCTTGTGGGGTCCCACGGATAGGCGCAAATTACGCCCTCTGCGTTTGGACCAGCGACTTGGACGAATTCATCGGATACGCAGCGGTCGCAGGCAAAATACAGCTGTTGCATCCCCATGGCACGCATTTGATTGAGGATCACTGCGCCATCGCGGGCATCGCCCCAATGTACGATCGCATCGAGGTTTTCAGCCTTCAGCCGTTCCAGTTGCAGCGAGAAGTCGGTTGTTCCCAGATTGTAAGCCATCTCCAGAATTATCGGGTGGCCCATACGCCGGCTGCCATCATCGATCTTGCGGACGCCAAAGCGACCGTAACGGTTGCTGGCGCGAATTATGCCGACGCGATTGAGCTTGAGTGTTCTGTAAATGTAATCGACAAGCAAATAACTTTGTTGACGGTCGTCGCCAATGCAGCGGAAGACCCATGGGATGTTGGTCTCGATGAAGGTTGGGTCTGTGTCTCCGGAGTTCATTATCGGGATCTCGATCTTGAGCGCTACGCGGATAGCGATGTGGCTATTTGCCCCGTCGATTGTGCCCAGGATGGCCCAGACCTCATCCCTGTACGCCATTTTGATGATTTCGTTGCCGGAGGAACCCCACAGGCCGTTGTCGTTGGTTACGACCATCTCGAAGGGAACGTTTTTCTTACGGTATCCTCCTCTTGCGTTGGCTTGCTCGATTGCCAGTCGTGCCCCCTGCAGCATCTTAATTCCCAAAGACTCCTCATGACTTTTGCCGCCCGTGGCAACCGAAACTGTGGACATAATCGGACCAATAAAGCCGATTTTAACAGTATTGATATCGTGCGGCTCGGCAACTGCTCTGCCGGCGCCGGTGTACTCGATTTGCAGTAGAAAGTGCTCTTTGTAGGGCTTTACATAGCCAAATGGCTCGACATCCTGCGAGGTTTTCGCGTAGATTTGATCTTCTCGCAGCCCCAGGTCGGGAACCTGATAGGCGTTGACTGAGTTAATCTTTTTAAGAGCTTCGGCTGTCTGGCGGTCAAGATCGAATATAGCAGGCCGCAAGTCTTCCCCGCTGCCTACTCCGCCGAAGCGGCTGCGAAGGTTGGATTCGCGGGAGTGACGCCACAACTGCGGCGGAAGGTCTTTGTCGGCATCACAAAGCGACAGAACATTTCTGGTCAGAGACTCGGCAACCAGGAAATGGCAATCCCGCTCCAGGGTTAAAGCCCAGTCCCTGTAAAAATCAATGGTCTCGACTAAAGCGATTGTCTGATAAGCTCTGGTACGGGCCTGCCAGTATTGTTTATTCTCCAGTTCGACGAAGATTTGGTGATAGGCAGCCAAAGCCCTTATCGCCGGGTAAGGACTTTGCAGCAGTGTCTTAAATAACTGGTTGGCCTGTTGGATATTGCCCGCTTTTTTCATGCAAAAAGCCATTTTTAGCGTCAGGAAATCCTCCAGCGGCTCGTCCTGCTCATCTGCCGCCATAGCCTGGCGAAGCTGGTCATAGGCAGCATAGGCCCGGCTGTAATCTTTCTGCCGATAAAACGCCTCGGCAACTGTCAACGAAAGCGACCCTTCAGGCGAATCTACCGCTCCCGGCCTTCGCAGCTCGCTGCGCTGGCCGCCGGGCAGCCGATTCAGCGGAGGGGCGCCCGGCTCTCTGCCGGGCCCGGGCTTTTCGGTCTCTGGCATCAGCCCCCGCCCCAGCGGCGGGGGTACCTCGGCCGCGGGGGCCGAGGCTAAACGTGGCGGAACAAGATCGGTAACGTGACCGGATGAAACTCGCCGCACCGCATAGACGAACAGCACGGCAACAAAGACAATGCAAACAATGAGAATCTTCTGCAGGTTTGAGAAACGCCTCATCTGCGGCGACATCGACGTGCGTTGAGCGTGGCTGGGGGATTGTCCAGTCCCAGCCGCCTCAGCGGAATCTTCCCAAAGTCCCTGAGCACCTGCATCTGCTAACGGCGCTTCATCCTGGGAACCCGCCCCTGCAGCCACATACGCAAGCGATGGGATCGGCAAGGACCCGGGCTTGTCCGGGCGCCGGCGGGAACGGTCCGCCGCAGGCGGATCAGATGGTTCCCCGCCCAGTTCCGCAGTACGGCGATGGCGGTCCGCTACCACCTCGGAACCCTTATCTGCGCGGGCAGTGTGTCGTTTCTTCCTTGCCATACATTCCTTGCTACAAATCAACAATTATCTAAACGATAGCAACAATTGTGCCAGCTCGCTGCGCTGGCCGCGGGGCAGACCCCGTAGGAGCCTGCCCGGTGGGGTTTTTTGCCTATAAAGGTTAGAATTGAAAAACGAACCACAGATTACACAGATGCCACTGATTTCGATTTTCCAGGGTCTTGCTCGTTTTCCGTGTTAATCTGCGAAATCTGTGGTTAATTCCATGATAATTGAAAATTGAAAATTTACAG
>JAFNGF010000129.1:0-26477 GCA_017885385.1 Planctomycetota bacterium | reverse complement strand
AGGGTCGCCAACTAATTCGCTAATTCACTTATTCACTTGAATTCACTCGTGCGGGATCAAGCAATCGCCGGCTGGAGGTAAGATGACGCCGGCGCATCGCACTGCGGCTCTTGCCGGCCGGATAAGTCCTTTTTGATATTGTACTGTTTGACCTTGGCGTAGAGGGTTGCTCGAGTTATGCCCAGAAGCGCGGCAGCCTGGGTCTTCTGCCAGCCTGTTTCCTGCAAAGCTCGAGCGATCAGCTCACGCTCGGCCTTTGCCAGTGAAAAGTCCCTGATTTGGACGCCGGATTGACTCTCGGCAGACTCCTCGCATTCATCCTGGTCTAATATAATGCTGCTGAGGCCGATCTTGTCCGTCGTTTCCAATAAAATCGCCCGGTCGATGACGTTGCACAGCTCACGAACGTTGCCGGGCCAGTCATGTTTTTCCAGCACCTCCATGGCAAACTTGGTCAGACAGGTTACTTTCTGCCTTTTTTCCGGACATATAGTCGACGCTTGGAGGAAATATTCGGCCAAAAGTGGAATGTCTTCTTGTCGGTCGGGCGACCTTAGGGGAGCGATAAAAACCGGACAAATGTTCAGGCGATAATATAGGTCACGCCGAAACCGGTCAGCCTTCATTTCTTTGTACAAATTGCGGTTGCTCGACGCTATTATAGTGGCGTTGCAGGGGATGTCTCTGAGCCCGCCGACCTTCCGGAAGGTCTTTTCCTGCAGCACCCGCAGGAGCTTGGCCTGCAGATCCGACGGCATCTCACTTATTTCATCAAGCAGGATGGCACCCGGGCCGGCCAGCTCCAATAGGCCTATTTTCTCGCGGTCGGCGCCTGTGAAAGAGCCCTTAACATGTCCGAAAAGCTCGCTCTCCAGCAGGTTGGCCGTCAAAGCCGCACAATTTACGGCTACAAACTGCCCGTCGGGACACCTCAAAGCGTGTACTGCCTTTGCCGCCAGCTCTTTGCCCGTACCAGTTTCGCCCACTATCAAAACCGGATTACACTTGCTGGCGGCAACAAGTCTGATCATACCCAGCGTTTTGACAAACGCTCTGCTGCGGCCGGCCATAGAAACAGCAGCGGCATGTTCGTCAACGAAGAAAGGACTTGGGCTTTTGTCGGGGCCGCCACCTTCATGCCTATCCTTTATGCTCTGTGCGATTTGCCTGAGCCGGCTACAATCCCGGCTTGTCTGCACATAATCGTATGCCCCGGCTTGCATGAACTGGGTGGGCGCCGCGGCGTCATTCTGGATGCCGCCAACCACTACGACAGGGACATTTCCTAGATTTTTATCGGTCTTATCGAGGAATTCCCTGATGTGACCTGGAGTGAAGCTGTCATCAAAGATAGTCAGCTCTGGATTTACTGTCTCGACAATATCCAAAGCTTCTGCAAGGTCGTCTGCCACGAAGATTTCCTGGCCGACCTGCTGAGCCAATTGTTGCAGTTCAGCCTGCTTGCTTACTACAACAATCCTGCGTAGCAAACTCATCTCATCTCAAATTCACAAGCGTTATCCCCCACTAATACTTTCGCTTCGTGTGGATACTCGACAAATCGACACGTGCCCACAGACAACTTTAATCTTTTATGGGACGACCCTGTGCGATTGTGGACTGGTATTGACAGACAGACCGCCGAAGTCACCGCATTCTTATCCGGTATAAGAAGACAAACAAGGCAGAATCGCCAGCAAGGTGGTCCGGCTTTTTATGGGACTCGGCGACGACTCCACAACTTTAGGCACTTTAGTCACTGGAAAAAGTGCCTAAAGTGCAAAGTGTCTAAATTGAGCTAAAGTCTCCATTTCACCGCTCTCAGCGGAAAAAATGCACCGGCAAAATTCTCCGGCCGGCAGGAAGATTCATCCCATCACAAGAAGGGACGCAAGCTCTCTGCCCTGCTTTTGCAAGGGCAGGTTTCGCACGACTACACAGTTTTTGATCTTTCCCTAAAACCTGTCACAGGGACACGTTACCCCTGCTTGCGCAGATGCAGGGGCCGCCACAAGTCTTAGTCCGCCCCGCAGCCAGCGCAGCGAGCTGGCACATCAGTTGCTATGGGAATTGGGCGTGGGCAACACTGTGATTCGAGCCGCCCCGGCTTTCGCAGGGGCAGGGATGCTCCAAAAAGTTTTTAGCTCTTGGCTCTTAGTGGAAGGCAAAACCTATGAATCCAATACCGGCAATAACAACAGCAAGTGACATTCAAATGGATTATATGAAACTTCTGGTGACGGAGCTGCAAAACCAGGATCCATTAGAGCCTCTTGACAATAAGGAGATCGCCTCGCAACTGGCCCAGCTCTCGCAACTACAGCAACTCGAGGCCATGAACTCCAGCTTTGCAAGGGTTCTTAATTCCATTGAGCGAGCCTATGCCGGTTCATTAATCGGCAGGGAGATTTCCTTTCCGGTCAAAACGCCGTCAGGCACCACAGAAGCTCAAAGCGGCACCGTCGAGCAGGTCTACAACGATGTGGATGGGCAAATCATTCTGGCAGTCAACGGCCTTACGGTTGGCTTGGGCGAGGTAATGTCAGTCAAGAACTAACAAGCATACGGAGATCCCGCTAAGGGTGGAACTGGGATCGGCACTTTCAATTTTATCCGCCAGACGTATGGCGGGACTAAGGAGAAATAAAAATGAGTTTCGCGCTGTCATCTGGAGTTACCGGGCTGCAAGCCCATCAAAAAATGCTGGACATCGCCGGCAACAACCTTGCCAACGTCAACAGCACCGCTTTCAAAACCAGCAGAATAACCTTCTCTGAGCTGCTCAGTGAAACGATAAAAAAGGCATCGCAGCCGACGGCGAACGTTGGCGGCACCAACCCGCAATATATGGGTAGCGGCGTCGCCATAAGCGGAATATCACCAAACATGGCACAAGGCAACATCGTGACCACAGGCAACCCTCTTGATTTAGCCATCGAAGGACAAGGCTATTTCGTCCTCAGTGACGGCCAGCAGAACGTTTACAGCCGCGCCGGGGCGCTTGCGGTTGACGAGGACTCCACTCTGGTCGACCCTGCGACCGGCTATCGCGTCCAGCGCCTCGGCTCAGCGGGTGAAGTGGAGGGCTTTCAGACTCCCGGAGTCAGCAATATTCACGTCCCTTATGACGTCGCGATGCCGGCAAACGCCACCTCCAAAATTGTAGTCTCCGGCAATCTGAGCGCCGACGCCTCATCACCGGCGCAAACACAAGTAATATCATCGAACATAACATACACTCAGAATGGTGGTACGACAGTTACGGGGGTCACAGAAATTGACCAGCTCGACCAATTCGGCGGAAGTTTTGGTGCAGGTGAGACCGCATCGATTACTATCACAGGTTTTCAGCCAGATGGAACTGCAATAAGTAACTCGTTTACCGGGGTCAACGGGAATACGACTCTCGGCGAACTGATCAACTATCTTAACACAAACGTTCTTAATGGCGCAACTGCGTCTTTAGTGAACGGCCAGATAAGCATTACGGACGACTCAAGCGGTTATAGCCGAACAGACATCCAGCTGGCATACCAGAAAACGGCCAGCGGTACTGATTCGCTGACGACGCCGGGATACTTCGAGATAACCACTGTCGGTGGGGAAGAATTCAAGAGTGTTAATATTACCGTCTACGACTCGCAGGGAGGTAAACACGTTCTGACCGCTGCATTTGTGCGAACAGATACTGTCGGCGCCTGGGATATGGTGCTGACTACCATCACCGGCAATATCAGCCAGATAGGCGCAACAGACAGGCGAATCGAAGGCATAACTTTTGACGCCGCCGACGGTTCCTTTACCGGCTTAAGCAGCTCCGACCCGGCCCAGTTTCTAATAACATTTGGACATGATACTGCGAACCCGCAAACCATCCGATTGGAGCTGGGCACCGTGGGCAAGTTTGACGGCCTGACGCAATTTGCCGGCACGTCTACCGCTGTAGCCAGAGAACAGGATGGTTATGGCGCGGGCAGACTTTCTGCTGTATCGGTCAATGACGAAGGCGTGGTCATCGGCGCATTCTCCAACGGCATCAAGAAAAACATCGCGGTTCTGCAGATAGTATTATTCCAGAACCCATCCGGCCTGGAAAACATGGGCGGCGGATACCTCGTTCCTTCAGCCAACTCCGGAGAAGCGGTCGTCACCCAGGCTATGACCGGTGGCGCGGGCATAGTTCACGCAGGGGCACTGGAAAAATCCAACACAGATGTAGCAACCGAATTTGTGAATCTGATTGAAGCCCAAAACGGCTTTCAGGCTAATGCCAGAACTATAAAAGTCGCCAATGCTATCCTGCAAGAATTGAGCAACCTTATCAGGTAGTAGACTACGACAGCTATGGTCACAGAAGGGCTAAACAGCATTTTTCTAGCGCTGACGCCGATTGAGCGGTTGGAAGCCACGAGGCGGTTTGACACCAGCTTCGTGGCTGAGCACTGGTTTCTGATGGCTACCATGACGGCGTTGACTCTATTAGCTGGGCTCCTTTTATGGGTTAGTTACAATCGAGTGATACACGAAAAAACAGTTGCGGAGCACTTGTTTTTTGAACAGGCCGACAACAGAGGCCTGAGCGTGCGCGAACGCCAGATTCTCATTGACGTGGTCGGCAAAAGTCGGCTCAAACGACGCGACGCCATTTTCACCATGCAGGATGCGTTCGATCGTGGAGCGGCCAGACTGCTCGAACAAGGGCTTGAGAACCAGCGGCCAGCCGAAGAAGCCGACCAGTTAAGAGCGGAGCTTTCTTTCCTGCGCGAAAAGCTCGGCTTTCAGCCTACAACTTTAATTGGCTCAGCCGCCGGCCCGAAGAAGCTGAGCAGCCGGCAAATCCCAATAGGCAAAACCGTTCATGTCACTCGCCGCAAAGCACGCAGTTCGGCAAGTATCGACGGCGTCATCCTGAAAAACGATGAGATTGAGCTTGCGATGAAATTGGCGGTGCCGGTACACAGTATGCTGGGGGAGTATTGGCGCGTACGGTATTATTTCGGCACCTCGGTTCTTGAGTTTGACACCTCGGTGGTCAACTGCACCGGCGATATACTGGTACTGAATCACAGTGAGAATGTTCGGTTTATCAATCGTCGGCGTTTCCTGCGCGTCTCGGTAAACAGACCCGCCTTTATCGCGCATTTTCCGTTCACAAGGCCGCTGATGCAGAAGGCCAATCGCAGCAAAAAGGGTTCAAAAGTAGCACGGGCATCGGCCAACGGCAAGGCACGTTCCTGGGGCGCACCGGAATTTGTACCCGCCGTTGTCACTGAGCTGGCCGGCCCCGGTCTGCGATTGGAAGCACCGCTGCAAGTGAATATAGGCGATAGAGTATTGGTGATATTGGCGCTGAACGAAAATGAACGGGAATATCCGGACAAAGCTCCGCCAAAAGGGCGCAAAACAGTGACATCAAAAATAGTGCAAGATATCGGAATGGTCAGACACACCAAAGCCGCAGAAAATGGTCTGTCAATAGCAGTGGAGCTGGTGGGACTCAGTGACTCAGATGTCGACGAACTAATCCGTGCCACCAATGCAGCTTCGCCGAGAAAAGCCGCCCCGGGCAAAAAAACTCCGGCAGGTCTCGACAGCAGACAGGCAGTGCAACAGGAACTTGCCGAATCCGCAGCCGCCAAAGGAGTCTAAAATGGCAGATAGCATAGAGCAAATCAGCGCCAGTGTGGATGCGTTACTCCAGGACTTTGATATCATTGCGCATAATCTGGCCAACGTAAGCACGGTCGGTTATAAGCGCAGGTGCAGCGTTTTCACGGAGACTCTCAAGGCTCAGCAATCCGGCGCCCAAGAGCAATCTAATGGGAGCGTTACTGCTGAGGCGGCGTTTGATTTTTCCCAAGGCCACATCGTCGAGACGGGACGCCCACTAGATTTTGCGCTGTTCGGCAAAGGATTGTTCGTTATAGAGACGCCGGACGGGCCGCTCTATACCCGCAACGGCACATTCCACATCAATCAGAATAGCCAGATTGTGAATTCCGACGGCAGAATCGTAGCAGGCCAAGCCGGACCAATCACCGTGCCCACTACGATTGGACCTTCACAGCTAAATGTCGCCGGTGACGGAAGTATCAGCGCGGCTGGAACCGCCGTAGGCAAATTCAGATTGGCGGATTTCGCGGACAACCAGGAGAAACTGGTGCCGGTGGGATCAAGCTGCTATCGTATGCCCGAAGATATACAACCCACTGTCGCCGAAAATATCGTGGTCAAGCAAGGCTATCAGGAGGCATCCAATGTCAAGATGATTGACGAGCTTGTAAATATGACAATCGTATCCAGGCTTTACGAAGCGAATATGAAATTCATCACGGCTCAAAAAGAAGCTTCCAGCAGCATACTCAGTGTAGCCGCAGGTTAGCGCCTTTGCACGTGTGGCCGTTGCAAATCAGGAGAAAAATGGTATGTTAAGAGCATTTTCTACGGCAGCAACAGGTATGACGGCCCAGCAAATGCTGGTCGATGTGATTGCCAACAATCTGGCCAACATCAACACCACGGGTTTCAAGCGGAGTCAGGTCGACTTTCAAGATTTGCTCTATGAAAGGCTGAGGGAATCCGGCACGGAAGTGGCTGCCGGTGTAACTTCGCCCGGAGGTCTAGAGATAGGCAGTGGAGTCCGTGCCGCTTCGACTACAAAGGTCTTTACGCCCGGAGAGTTTCAAAATACCGGCAGGAAACTCGACATAGCGATTAGAGGCGACGGGTTCTTTCAGGTAACTTTGCCCAATGGTGACATCAGGTACACCCGTGACGGTGCGCTGCAGACAAATGCCAACGGCCAACTGGTTACCACCACCGGATATTCGATAGAACCAGCCATTAGCGTTCCAATAGATGCTACCTCTATTGATATTGGAAAAGACGGCGGCGTCAATGTTACTGACGCGGCCGGAACCACATCCGTGGTGGGCACTATTCAATTAGTCCGATTCCCTAATCCGTCGGGTCTGTCCAGCGAAGGAGACAATTTGCTGGCAGAGAACGCAGCCAGCGGTACGCCCACAACCGGCACGGCGGGAGAAAGCGGTTTCGGCTCGATCCAATCCGGATTCCTGGAAAAATCCAACGTCCAAATGGTAACCGAGCTTGTCAACCTCATAGCCGCTGAGCGAGCATACGAGACAAACTCCCGGACAATAAAGGCTGGGGACGATATGCTTCGAACAGCAACCGGTATAGTAAGGTAGGAACCCATTATGAGCGCCAGAGCGGCCGGTGTGATTATAATCGTTTGTTTGGTGACATCAGCCCACTTTTGTCAGGGCTCATCAAACAGCCAGGCTGATGACCCTTCGACCGAGCTCAGGGCAGGCCTGCAGAAAAATGCTGCCCCATTCGGCGAGCTCAGTGGCGCTCTGGAGATTTACCTGCCCAGAGAGATCACCATCAACGACGACTATTTGAGACTGGGTCAGGTCGCCATAATCCGCTTACTCCCGCAGGGCGATCAGCCCCCCTGCTCGGGGAGCGGGGACCCCGGCGATGACTCGCTGGCAGCCAAAGCCGGCAGCATTCTGTTGGGCCGGTTTTCAGTGCCGGGGCAGAAAGTCATCGTAGAAAGGTCAATAATCCTGAGTAGATTAGCCTGTAACGGCATCCCAGCCCAGAAAGTGACATTAACCGGTGCGAAGACGGTCACGGTAAAACAACAGCAGCAGATCATCAAAGGCGAAAGATTTGTTGAGCTCGCAAAATCCTTTTTGAGGGACCCCGCTCTGCGGGAATCCGAAAATAATCCGCCCGCCGGCTCAGCCCTGACCCCCGCTTTCGCGGGGGTGACGTCATTCCTGCGAAAGCAGGAATTGTCGAATGCGTCGGCTTGTCAGTGGGAGCCGGTACGGATACCCCCGGATTTAATCTTGGCCGGCCCGAGTAAGGACGTCAAATTCTCGCCGCAATTGATTGAAACGGGCCAGACAAACCAGGCCAAGGTTCGCATTGTCGTCGTCGCCGACGGCAAAGAGTTAGCGACGCGTGAGGTTGCCTTGCGGTTCAAGTACAACTCTCGCCGGGCGGTGACGCTCGCTCAGATTGCCGCCGGCACCGTGATCACTGCCGAGAACGTCAAGATTGAAAGCGTTGTTTGCGACTATCCTGAGCCTGCGAATTGGCGTCCGCCTTATGGACTTGTTGCCCGGCGTCGGCTGCCGGCAAATACGGTGATTGATGCGGACACGCTGGACGCAGCAAAGACTGCGGTTCGCATTGGGCGCAACGAGAGTGTTGTCATTCGATTCCAGATGCCGGGACTTGTCGTAACGGCCATGGGAAAGACACTGCAGGATGGCCGCGTTGGAGAGCACATAAAAGTGCGAAACTTGGACTCGCAACGCATGATCTTATGCAGGGTCAACGAAGACGGAACTGTAGAACCCATCCTCTGAAGGGAGAAACAATGAAAAATAGATATGCCTTCGTGCTGGGCTCAGCAGCCCTGCTACTTTGTGTCGCTGCGTGCTCGCAGGCAGGTTCCATCTGGGCCAAGAGAGATAAGAATATGAAGGACCTGTACGCAGACGACGTGGCCCACAAAATAGGCGACGTTTTGACAATCAAAATCACCGAGGATAGTAAGATCGATAACAAGGCAAAAAGAGATCTGAAAAAGGAGACCGACAGGTCAAGCAACTTTGACGGGGAGCTGGGAATAACGACCCCGGGGCATAATCTTTTGCCGCGTATGCCTGGTTTCACAATGGAAGCCGAATCTACCAACGAGCTAAAGAGCAAGGCTGATTACAAAGATGAGCGCAGCTTTGTCGACCGCGTCACGGTAGTCGTGATGGACGTTTTGCCGAACGGCAACCTCGTGGTTATGGGAATGCGCGACCGTGACATTGGCGGCGACACACAAACCATTGAGGTTAGCGGCATAGTCAGGCCGAGCGATATCGCATTTGACAACACCGTCAAGAGCGAGCAGGTGGCAAATTTCCACATTGCAAGCCGAAATGGCGGCGTCTCCGCGCCATACACAAGACCGGGCTGGCTCGGACGCATATTCGATATTGTGTGGCCGTTTTAACAGACCCCGTGTGCAACACGGGTCTGGTAACCCCGCAATAAATTGCGAAACGAAAGACCCCGCCATAAATGGCGGGGCTAAACAATCGCNNTGGTGAGCTTGTCGAATCCATCGAAACTCGCTTTGGCTTGTGCACTTATGACTTGTGCAGTTCTGGTTGAAACCGGGCGGTGCGAGCGAATAAAAGACATCGTTGACATCCAGGGTCTTCGCGGCAATCCGCTGCGAGGCAGGGGATTAGTCGTTGGCTTAGCTGGAACCGGCGACACTACGTTGCTGTCGCGACAAATGCTCACGAATATACTGAGGGATTCAGGATTGGTACTTGCTCCTGCCGACCTGACCGGGGGTAACATTGCAGCCGTTATGGTCACAGCGGAGTTAGGCCCTTTCGACCGTGAAGGCTCGCGAATCGACGTTGATGTCTCCGCCATAGGAGACACCAAGAGCCTTCAGGGCGGAATGCTTTTAGCGACGCCGCTTAGAGGTCTTGACGGTCAAGTTTACGCCGTAGCGCAGGGCGGCGTCTCGATCGGAGGCTGGTCGGCTGCCGGCGACAAAGCCTCCATCACCAAGAATCATCAGACTGTTGGGCGAATCCCCGGCGGCGCGATAGTTGAAAAAGAGGAAATCGCCACGTTCGTCGAGCAGATCGCAGGTGGGAGATTCATCACACTTAACCTTACCAACAGCGATTTCTCAACCGCCGAGAGAATCAGCAATGCCATTAACAATATCCACCGAAACAGTGCAGCCACAGTCGATGCCGGAACGATCAAAGTCAAACTTCCCTCCGAAATCGCTCAGGCCGACATCGCCGGTTTCATTGACAATATTACCAAGCCCGAAGTACAGGTTGACGTTCCTGCGGTAGTAGTGATTAACGAGCGGACCGGCACCATCGTCGTGGGCGAGAATGTCAGCATTTCGGCGGTGGCGATCTCGCAGGGAAGTCTTGTAGTAAAGATCAGAGAAACTGCCAGAGTTTCTCAGCCCATCGCGCCTTTCTCCGACTCCGGCACCACCGAGGTCATTCCCGAAACTATGGTCGGCGTCCAAGAAAAGGAAGGATATTTGATTCCTATAACCAGGGCAGTCACCGTCTCAGAATTGGCAAAAGCCCTCAATGCCATAGGAGCCACGCCGAGGGACCTTATAGCAATATTCAATGCCTTAAAGAAAGCCGGCGCTCTTCAAGCCAAGCTGGTGATAATGTAGGAGCAATGCCAATGGACAGCACCGAATTGATGTCAATACAGCCCACCTCGCTGATCCCGCTGGACGGATTAAGCGGAACCATAGTGGGCAAAAGAATCGAAAAATTGCGGGCCGATGGGATGGATAACATCTCGGAAGAGGAAAAGAAACAAATAGCAAAAGATTTCGAATCCATCTTAATCAGCAAGTTATTAGACCAAGCG
Organism: Planctomycetota bacterium; assembly: GCA_017885385.1. GTDB lineage: Bacteria > Planctomycetota > Phycisphaerae > Sedimentisphaerales > Anaerobacaceae > JAFNGF01. Next base: position 16,007 of record JAFNGF010000129.1, on the reverse strand, counting down.
GGAAGCACTATTGGACACTGGGGCTTCGACCAGGATGGTGCGTCCCAGCAGATACAGGGAATGTTTTGGCTCTACCTGGCTCGTGACATCGCCAACAAAGGCGGTTTCGGACTATGGAAGGACCTGTACGAGCTTATGAAACGCTATGCGTGAGGGGCCCCGCCGCGGGAACCCTGACACATCTCGCACGAAATGAGAAACAGGTGCAGGCAGGTAAACACAAGTGGATATCGGGAAATCAGGACACCAGCATGCAGGATATCAGCGGATCAGGAAATCAGGTGGGACTGCCGAGGCTTACTCGGACAAACCTGATATCCTGATGCGACTCTGCGAAGTAGCTTCCAGCCTTCGCAGCTCGCTGCGCTGGCCGCGGGGGCAGCCGCTTCGGCGGAGCAGGCTCGCTACGTAGCACCAGTAACCTGATCGCCGCCGCCTGGTAACCTGATACCCCGATAACCTGAAACGCCAGATTGGTCAAAGAGACTTCTATGAAAGCGAGTGCAAGCACAATAGATAGTTATGTTGATCAGTTGCTGATGGTGCTCGACGAGGACATCCGCCACATACAGGACACCCTATTGCAGCTGGACGAGCTGCGAGGCTTGGTTATCAAGCGAGACGACGCCGGTCTGAGCAGATTGCTCGGCGCCATCCGGGCCAAGGCGGATTGTTATGCTGCAAATGAATCTAAACGCCAGTCTTTGCGAAGGGATTTAGCAAAGGCCTTCGGCTGGGACGTCGCGCAAACGACACTCTCGAGGCTGGAGACCGCCTTGCCGGATGACAAAAGAGCTCAGGTAGCCGACAAAAAGACTGAGCTGAGAATGCTGACTAATAAACTCAAGAAGGAGCATCTCAGCACAGCTATGCTTTTGTCGGAGTGCGCCAGATTCAACAATTTACTGCTCAAAAGCATCTTCGACCTTGGGAAAACAGGAACCGTAACGTATCGCGCCAACGGTGCGACGAGCCGGCAGACAGACAAGACTCTTATAAATCTACACTTTTGAAAAAGGATGAGCAGTATCCCATTTTGCAAAACCAGAGCGAAATGACAAATAAACGAGCCACAGATTACACAGATGCCACTGCTGAGGCGCAGCCGAAGCATCCGGCATCCGCCCGGATTCTTCGCTCCGCTCAGAACGGCGTCTGCGAAATCTGTGGTTAATTCCATTATAGCTGAAGGAATCTAACAAATGCAGGCTTACTCGATAGGAATAAGCGGTCTTGCCGCGGCTCAAAAGGGTCTTGATGTGATCGGCAACAATGTTGCCAACGCCGCTACCGAGGGTTACCATCGCCAGCGAATAGATCTGTCGGCTGCATACTCATCTCAAGTCGGAGCCGCTTTGTTGGGTGGCGGAGTCGACATCGCCGGTATCACCAGGATAGTCGACAGACTTTTAGAGATGGAGATTCTCCGGCAGCACTCGTCACTGGAGCAGGTCTCACAGGAAGCTGCTACGCTGCGCACGGTAGAAAGCGCATTTGGAGAGCTTTCCAGTGGGGGCACTTTGAACGAAGTGATAGACAAGTTTTTCAACACCTTGCAGGACCTTTGTGCCCATCCTTCAGAGATCATCTGGCAAAGCGAAACTGCAGTTGCCGGGGCGAATCTGGCGAACCAATTTCGCACGACAGCAGATTTCCTCGCCCAGCTCGATACTCAAATTACATTAGAAGCGCAAAACGCCGTCGAACAGATTAACACACTGACAAACCAGGTCGCCGAACTTAACAACGACATCGAAAGAATGGAGATGACCGGCGGGCAGGCAAACAATCTACGCGACCAGAGAGACCAGCGGATAGCAGAGCTGGCTGAATTGATCGGAATAGAAACCCAGAGCAGAGAATATGGCGTCGTTGATGTTAGCATCGCCGGAATAGCCGTCGTGGCAGGCTCCGCTGCTATGGAGCTGCAGGTGGGCGTGACAGACAATAATCTGTTGGGCATTTGCCCTGCCGGCACACAGAACTATGATACAAGNNGTAGGTTCGGACGGGTCATTCTCGGAACTTGCCGGCTGGCGGATGACAAGCGAAAACCTGGCTGACTTCGACCCGCCGGTAACGAGCGGCAAGATGTATATAAGGGTTATCAATACCGCTACGGGAGAAACAGCACGCCACGAAATCGATGTCGATGTATCCACGGACTCACTAACCACTATCGCCGCAAAGATTTCCGCCATTACCGGTTTAAGCGCCTCAGCAGCCTCTTCGAGGCTGCAGATTCAGGCCGAAGCAAATTACAAGTTTGATTTTTTGCCTGCGGTTCTGTCTGAGCCTACAACGAGCAATCTGACCGGGACATCGCCGCCGGCCATATCCGTATCAGGCATTTACACCGGCGATGAGAATCAAACCTTCACCGTTACAGTGGCAGGGGCCGGCTCAGTAGGCAATGGTGACTTACGCCTTGAAGTAAGAGATGGTTATGGCGAAGTTGTTGCCTCGCTCAACGTCGGCAGCGGTTATGCCGCCGGCGACAAGCTCGATATAGGGAACGGCATCAAAATATCCCTAAGTCCAGGTGATTTGAATGCAGGTGACACTCTCGAAATCGATGCCTTTGCCAGCACCGATACTTCGGGCTTTCTGGCGGCGGTTGGAATCAATACATTTTTCTCCGGCAGCAGTGCGATAGACATGGCGGTGTGTTCGCAGATAACCAGTTCGCCCGGCCAAATAGCAGCTGCGCTGGGCCCGGAGCTGACCGACAATACGAATGCTCTTCGGCTGGCGGCTCTTAAGGACAAAACCCTGGGCAGTCTCAGCGGCATGACGCCCGGAGAGTTCTACCGCCGGTTGGCTGCCGACATCGGTCAGCAGCTCGCCGTCAAACAGATGCGCCAGGAAAACGTCGAAACTATGATTCAAAACCTTGCGAACAGGCAAAGCGACATAAGCGGTGTCAACATCAACGATGAAGCTGCACAAATGTTGATTTTTGAACAGATGTTTCAGGCGATGGCCAAATTTCTGTCAACCGTTCAATCCTCGATTCTGACCCTGATGGAAATACTCTAAACGGTCGGACTTATTGAAGGAGCCCTTATGAGCGGGACGTTAAACAACATTTACAATAATGCGACCTTCGCATTGAATTTGAACGCCAAGGCCATGACCATCCTGCAGGAACAGGCTTCTACCGGCGCGCGGATAAACCGGGTCTCCGACAGCCCGTCAACGGCATACCAGATTCTGGGATTAAACTGCCAGCAAAGGTCTCTGGAAAACTACATAGACAATCTGTCAGAAATGGTCAGCATGCTGGAGGTCACCGCAACCATCACCGAGCGTATGACATCATTGCTTGCCGAGACAAAGACACGCCTAACTCAAATCACAAGCGGCACTTACAGCGAAGACGGCCGCCAAAGAGTCGCAGAGGGAATCAACGATATCCTCGAGCAGATAGTTACGCTTGCCAACACTAAACACGGCAACCAATATCTGTTTGGAGGAAGTAATACCGCATCGCCGCCCTATATTGTGGAGCGTAGCGACGGCAAAATTACTCGCGTAGTCTATCAGGGCAGCTACGACAATCGAAGTATAGAGGTGGCTCCCGGACTTGAATCGTCCGCCCTTTACGTAGGCGACGAAATCTTTCGCTCGAACAATCGTATCGCCCCTATCTTCCAGGGCGACACCGGCGCCAAAGCCGGCACGGGCACTTCCAGCATCACCGGCAACACCTGGCTGACAGTTACTCACGACGGCAGCAACTATAGACTCTCCATCGATGATGGAGCAACCTACGTAACCGTGCCGATTGGTGGAGACCCCAATCAGGCCGTGACGGACTCCCGTACCGGCAGGGTTCTATATGTTGACAGCACCGGCATAAACAGCACCGGCACAGAAATGGTGAGTGTGCCGGGGACTTACGACATATTCAGCGTTATAGTAAGTGTTCGAGATATACTTCAAAACGAAAGAGGGCTGGCTGCTGAGCACCGACAGGAACTAACAAATAGCTCGTTGGCTTCACTGGACGAGGCAAGCAATCTGCTGGTGCAAGCCGGAGTTGCTGTAGGATCAAAGATCGGTTTTCTATACAACCTCCAAGATGGTCTTAAAAATCGAAAGTACGACACGGAGGACGAGGTTACACGTCTGCAGCAAGCCGACGTTGCTCAAATAGCTATAGACCTTTGTCGCCGTGAAATGCTATACCAGATGTCGCTATCTGCAGCCGGAAAGCTTATGTCTATGTCACTGCTGGATTTCATTGAATAGCAGCCGAGCACCAGAGCCAGGAACGGATAGATGGCTGTCGAGCAACACAGATGTCTGATATTTATGCAAGTTACCCCGTTGAGCCTACAAAATCGCAGACAAACAGCCATGTCCGTCAACGGCACAGGTTTTGCAGTGATTTTACCAAGTTAGGCCTTACGGCTCATCGCGCCACGGCTGGCGCTTCGCCCAGACGAGGTGGATGAGCGTTTTGAGATTCAGGAGCAAGACCTATGACAACAGCAGTAGATTCAGATAATTACCAGCAAGGACTGGAATTAGCCGAAGCCGGCCGCTGTGAAGAAGCCCTTTCCTGTATTGAGCAGCACTTGCAGCGAGACCCCGAAGATCCACAGGCACTGAATGATGCCGGAGCGATTCTGCACTGCCTGGGCAGGTCCACCGAAGCCGTTGGTCGCCTGGTCCAGGCAAGAACTCTAAAGGCTGACTGCGCCGAGATAGTCTGGAATCTGGTGGAAGCCTATCTTGCCGATGCCCGAGCGAGCGAGGCGACTCAGCTTTTTGGCGATATGGAACGACTGGGCATATTGAACGCAGACGTGCTCAATCGAACCGCAAACGTATTCCTGAACCAGGATAACAAAGCAGATGCTGTCGAAGTGCTGTTGTACTCGCTACAGCTCTGGCCTCAACAGCAGATTCTTGAACCAATGATTCAGGTCATCCGCAGCCGCAGGGCGAAGATCGCTTTTTTCTGCGGGCACGGCGAAGACGTGAGGTCTCTGACGGACATCGCTGAGTTTACGAAAAAGCGTTTTCCAACAGAGCTTTTTCAGGGCCAAAATCTCGACGAAATGTATCAGCTAATGAAATGGAGCGACATCTCCTGGTTTGAAGGCTGCACCGATACGGCAGTAGAAGCGTCGAAACTGCCGAAGGTCTGTAAGATGGTTATCAGGCTGCATTATGATGAGGCTTACGACCAATGGCCGGCTCAAGTGCAATGGGACAATATCGATGCACTTGTCACGGGCGGCAATCCGTTTACCAAGGAGGCCCTGCTCAAACAGGTCCCCGATATTAAGAACCGTACCTGGATGGTCGCAATTCCGAACGGGGTCAATCTCGATAAGTTCAAGCTCGTTAGTAGACCTCGCGGCAAGAATCTGGCCTGCGTAGGTCATCTGAGTATGAAAAAGAATCCCATGTTCCTTCTGCAATGTATGCAAAAACTACATTACATCGACCCGGAATATATGCTGTTCTTCGCAGGAAGTTTTCAAAACCTGATGCTCCAGCAATGCGTCAGACATAGCGTGCAGGCGCTTGAGCTGACCGACGTAGTCTTCTTTGACCCGCCTATGGCGGGGCAGGAGGATGTAAATTCCTGGCTGCAGGACAAACACTATATTGTCTCCTGCAGCATCGGCCAAAGCCAAGGCATGGAACTGTTGGAAGGTATGGCCTGCGGGTTAAAGCCGGTTATTCATAATTTTCCCGGAGCAGGTGAAATATTTCTGCCGGAGTTTTTGTTTAACATCTCCGAGCAGTTCTGCGAACAGATTGTCTCAGGCCAATATGAGCCTCAAAGGTATCGAAGTTTCGTCGAAACAAACTACTCTTTGAAAGAACAGCTAAGCAAGATCAACAGCCTTTTCGTCCAGCTCGAAGCCGAGGGCTTATCCGCCTTACCCCTGCTTTTGCAGGGGCAAGCTTGCCCCCGCGCAGGCGGGGGTCTGGCGGACCAGTCTGTGTCGAAAAGCTCATCCATTCTCCACCCTCCTTCGGCCATCGGTTGACCCCTGCTTTTGCAGGGGCAAGCTGGCCCCCGCGCAGGCGGGGGGATGGGTAGCGAGAATGATGGCCAGGGTATGGTTCCTGAAACTGCTTGACTATTTGCTAATAAAGTAATGGGCGATACTTTTGAGAACTATGCGGGAGAACCCAAACGCAATGAAATGCCGGCGGGTCCCCCAAAAAGCCAGGGGCCGATGGTCAGCATACTCATGCCGACTTTCAATCGGCGGCGATATCTGTCTGAGGCTTTGGCCAGCGCCGTGCACCAGAGCTACGCCAATCTGCAGGTCATTGTAATCAACGATGGCGGCCAAGACGTAGGCGACATCGTCAACGCGTACGGCGACCCGCGGGTCGTTCTTATCAATAGAAAAGAAAACCGCGGCAAGGCCTTCTCGCTCAACGAGGCATTGGCCCGCGCCAAAGGCAAATACATCGCCTATCTGGATGACGACGATTTGTACTATCCCAATCATATTGAAGCGTTAGTCAATGCTCTGGAAAATCAGACCGACTGCCGGGTAGCATACAGCGACCTCTACAAAACATACTGTAACATTATGCCGGATGGCAGCCGGCAGATTCTGGGCAAAGTCGTCGAAATCAGCCGGGACTTCGACCGCTTTCTTATGCTGTACTTCAACCACGCGCTTCACGTGTCCCTAATGCACCGGGCGGATTTGATTGAAAAAACCGGGCTATACAACGAGCACCTCAGCATCCTAATTGATTGGGATATGACTCGAAGGTTAGCCTTTTTCTCGGATTTCTGCCACGTGCCGCAAATCACTGGCGAATTTTACAGCCCGGTCGGCGAATGCGACCGGATATCGATTCAGCAGCGAAAGAACAAGAGCGATTATCTAAGAAATGTTCTGGCGATACGGACCACAAGGCCGGCCAAGCCCTGGCCCAAGATCGATGATATGTCAATCATTTTTGTCGCCGACAAGCTGGATAAACAGGCAGGCCGGACCATCGGCTCAATCTGGAGGCATACGTTCTATCCCTACAAACTGTATCTGCCGCTGCCGCAGGCAGATTTCAGCAGACTAAATACCGATATGCCCAATATAGAACTGATGCCGGTCGAGCCGGTGACTTCCTTGTCCCAGCGGGTAGATGCAGCGCTGCGAAGATGCGACGGCAATTATGTCGCCATTGTACCGAGCGGCTTTAGGATACAAGAAATGTGGATAGAGAATCCGCTCTATGCACTGATTAACAGCTCGGCCGCCCGGGAAGGCTTTGAGCTGGAAGGTTCAACAGACGTTCTTTGGGCGGCGGTGGTTAAAAAACAGGACTTACAGTACGCCCGGAAGAATTCACCGGAACAATCGGTGCGGCAATCGTTGACCAGCGCGGGCATTGCGATGAGAAAACCAAGCATCGAAGAGCTGCCTTTCCAGTTTGACGGCTTGCTGCGCCAGGCTCAGTTGGCTGAAAAAGACGGAAGCTGGATACAAGCGGCACGAATGTTTGAATATATCGCCGAGAACTACCGGAACGAGCTGTGGATGAAAACGCGGGCTGCAAGAGCTTTTTACAAAGCCGGAGACCACGGCAGAGCATCGGAATTGAGCAAGCAAGTCAATCAGCAACGCCCGACAGTGGACACGCTTTTATTAGAGGCAAAAGTCGCCCGCGAAAGAAACGATCTTAACGCAGCAATCGAACGGCTGGCAAGAGCACAACAAATACTGCTCGGCAAAGCAGACTGCTTAGCTGCTGCTGAGACGAATGGATATCCAGCCCAGGCAAAAAGTTTCGAAAGATCACGAGGATAAAGAGCTACTATGGACATCACACAACAAAACGGCGTGGAAGAGCACAATTGTACCCAGCACTACGAAGTTTTGCAGGAGCTGGGCGATTGTTACACATCTGTGGGAAACTACGCTCAGGCCCAACGCTGCTACGAAAAGGCAGCGTCACTGGGACCAGATGAAGCGGGACCTTACGTCGGGCTGGGAGTAGTCGCCCTGCAACAAGAGCTGTTTGATGATGCTGAAATAGCATTCAGAGTCGCTTGTCGCCTGGATCCCGGCTCCGCCAAAGCCTACACCGGGCTGGCTATGGTTTCTCAGCAGAAGAAGGACTACCAGCAGGCGTTCGAGCTGTACATGAAATCGCTCGAGCTGGACAGCGACAACATTACGGCACTTCTGGGGCTGTTTCAGACTTCTTGTCAAATGGGCTCATTCGCAAAGATCATCCACTATCTCCGGGTGTATTTGAACATGCATCCGGGCGATACGTCCGTTATGTTCTCTCTGGCAGCGCTGTATACGAAGCAGAACCAGTTTGAGCAGTCCCAAAAGATTCTCCTGGACATCTTGGCTCTGGATCCTGCCAACCAGGAGGCAGCCAATCTTCTGGAGGAAGTCGAGCACAGTCTGGCTCAAGGGTCACACACGCAAACGTAATGTGTGGTGGTCACTGTCCAACAATACATCAGAGAGCCTAAATTATATGAATGCGGAAAATTCTGAAAACAATCTAAACCAACAGCGCCAGATTCTCAGCGACCTGCAACATCTGCTGGAAAAGCAAATAGCCCTTGCCCATCAGGGTGACATTACAGGTGTTGAGTACATGGCCGAGCAAGCTAATAGTCTCGTCGAAGAAGTCACGCAGATGCATATTCTCGGCTGCGCACAGTTTCAGAATCAGCGGACACGACTGCAAGAGCTATACGAGTCTTTAACTCTGGCTATCGCAGCTCACAAAGAAGTCGTAGCCGAAAACCTAAGCCATCTTCGCAAAGGCAGAAAAACCATCAAGGCGTATCGCAGTAATACCTGATTATGAAGAAACGAGTTTGAGAAGAGGAGAACCTGTAATAGCGTGTGTGAGGGGGGATAGAAAAACTAAACAGGATATTTGAACACTAAACCCAGAGGATTAGCCAGGATGGGTAGCGAAATCTCAGCGAGCCTGTAGAGAGGTAAAAAAGCTGCGTATATGGCTGTGGCTCAGTATCTGGCAGATTAGAAGCCAGTTTTATCTCACTTTTGCTGGAGACCATCCAAGCGATGGATGTAAGAGAAATGTTAGAAAGCAAGTATCAATTGCCACAAGAGGATATCCTAAATGGCAGAGATAGGCAGGTCCTCGTAGAGACTAATAAAGTGGGAATCGTTAATAAAAAGCCCACCAATAAAGAAGAGCTCGGAGATCGTGGCACGAATAATATCTTAGATGAAATCGCGATAAAATATGGCACAGATAAGAGTCCGTTATGGCATAACTATACCAGACATTATTTTAGGTACTTTTCACCTCTTCGAGAAAAAAGACTAAAGGTTTTAGAGATTGGTGTCGCCCAGGGACAGTCTCTAAAAATGTGGGAGGAGTTTTTCCCAAATGCAGAGATTTTCGGAATTGACACGAACCCGGATTGTCTCAAGTCTGCTAATGAAAGAGTTAAAATATTCATAGGTGACCAGGCCGATGAAGAATTCCTTAAATCTTTCGCTGAAAAAGCTGGAGGCAACTTTGATATTATCATTGACGATGGCGGTCACTTTATGCATCAACAAATAACAAGCTTTAGAATTCTATTTCCGTGCCTTAATGCAGGTGGGATATACGTCATTGAGGATTTATGCACTTCCTACTGGGAAAACTTCGGTGGTGGTTTTCGCAAGTCTTACACGACGGTTGAATTTTTAAAAGATTTAATTGATGAACTAAACAATAGAGGAAAACAAGGCTGTGGAGACCCAGCTAAAATATCTTACTCTCTTCAAGAAAACGAACTTAACTATTTTACAACGTACCTTGATTCTATCAATTTTTACTTAAGCATTTGTTTTATCTTCAAGAGAGATTCTCACCAGATAATTAGAAGTTTAGATTGCAACCCGCAAGTACAAGTTGAAGCGGCTGTGCGTTGTTCGATTATCCTGCCTGCAGGGAATGATTCTGCGAAGCTCAGCGCGTATCTGCACCAGTTAGGCGAGATGAGACTATCCAGTGATTTTGAGACTGTCATTGTCAATAACAAGGGACTGGAGATCGATGAAAGACAGATAAGGAAAATCCTGCCAGCTCTGAAGGTTTTGAATGCTGAGACAGTCTCAACGCAAAAGCAGTTATTTGACAAGGGAGCGATGAATTCAAGTGGAGAGTATTTATTGCTGGTAAGGAACTTTATTAAATTTGACAAGTCGGCGCTGGACGAATCCATCAATGAGCTTGCCGGTTCCGGCGAAAAACTCAGCATCTCTGCAAATAAGAATTTTGTGCTGATGGAAAACCGTTTTCGTCTTGCCAAAAACAACTTGGGCAACAACGGAGAGCGTGTTGATATATTCTACAAAGAACGCATCAGGTTTGATGGACTAGATATAAACCAAAAAAATCACTGCCGCAGATATGAGTATGCTAAATCCATCATTCCAGCTGGAAAAATAGTGGGAGATTTTGCATGTGGGACGGGTTATGGTAGCGTTATGCTGTCGGAAAACTCTGCCCGGGTAATTGGCGCGGATATCAACGAAGAAGTCATAAAGCAAATAAAAGTTCGTTACAAAAACATCCGGAATGTTGAATTTGTTCATGCCAATCTATTAGATTTGGAGTATCAATCTCTATTTGATTATATTGTCTCCTTTGAGACAATTGAGCATCTAAAGGAAGGTGACATCTCTAAACTGTTTGGAGTCTTTCGTCGCGCGCTCAAACCTGGTGGTACGCTCATTCTGTCAACACCTTACATGGAGCAAAAGACCCCGGAAGCAATTAACAGGGGTTTTCATTCAACATTTCAAATCAATGAGGCAAAAATTCAGCAATGGTTATCCGCAAACAGTCTGGTGTGTGAATTTTTTAAGTACCAGAACTACCATGAACACAACGTTAGAGACCATCTTGAAAAAAAAGATTTCATAATCTGCGTGGCTCGTAGTTATAGTAATGATAGTCCCAAGCAGCAAATACAAAAAGAAGCAGTACCAACCCAGAGCTTTAGTACAGACAAGAAATCCCTTGCCAGTAACAAGGCCGAGAAACCCCGGCCGAAAGCAGCTTCAATTGTCATCCCAGTTTTCAACAACGTAGAGTACACAAAACAATGCCTTAAAGCACTTATCGAAAACACGCCGAACAGTCCGTACGAGGTCATTATTGTTGACAATGGCTCAACAGATAGCACAAAAGAATTTCTCAAATGTCTCAGCGGAAGTCTGAAGATCATTTCAAACGCTGAGAATCTCGGTTTCGCCAGAGCCTGTAATCAAGGCTCGGCTGTAGCCGGCGGAGATTATCTTGTCTTTTTGAACAACGATACGAAGGTTCAACCTGGTTGGTTAGAAGAGCTTACAAAAGTTTTGCAGAACGATTCAGACGTTGCGGCTGTCGGCAGCAAATTGCTCTATCCTGATGGTTCCATTCAGCACGCCGGCGTTGCAATACTCCAGGTCGAAGGAAAGAATTCTTTATTGCCTAAGCATGTTTTCATGCAACAGCCCTCTGATCACATTTTCGTTAACGTCCCGATGCTTTTTCAAGCGGTTACTGCTGCTTGTATGATGGTCCGAAAGTCTGATTTTCACAGTGTAAACGGTTTTGACCAGAGCTACTGGAACGGGTCCGAAGATGTAGATTTGTGTTTCAAACTAACTGAGACAGCAAAGAAAATCGTGTATCAACCGAAAAGTGTAGTCATTCACTATGAATCCAAAAGTGGAGAAGAACGGCGTAAAGGAATCAAGCAAAATAACAACCTATTACGTGAAAGATGGGCCGGCAAGATAAAACCGGATGTCATCATCTCTGGTAATCAGGTGCGGCAAGGGCCATCACAGACAATCCAACCTTATTTACAGAATGATGAATCCGTCTCAGTCTCAAGGTCTGAGTATATAAATGCCTTGACCTGCTGGGTGCAAAAGTCCATCGTAGAGCCTATCCGGTCGCCGGTTAAAAAATTCAGATTTGCCATTAAAACCTGCACTCCTACCAGAAATGATTTGGGATGGGGAGATACGCCTTTTGCCAATAGTCTGGCTAAAGCCATCATGAAGTTAGGCAATAGTTGTGAAGTGCAATTCAAAGACGAATGGAACCAAGCCGATAAACACATAGACATCGTCATTCATTTAAGAGGATTATATCGGTATACTCCCAAGCCCTACAACCGCAATATACTTTGGATAATAAATCATCCTGAAAGACAGACCATCGAACAAATCAATCAGTTCGACCTTGTATTTTGCGTTTCACGCATCTATCTTGAAAGATTGAGGAACACGACAAAAGTGCCATGTTTTTATCTACCTCAGGCAACAGACCAGGAGGTTTTCAATCCTTCCACAAGCTGCTTGGCCAAAGATATTGACCTTCTGTTTGTCGGAAACAGGTACTATAAAGACAGGCGGCGGAAAATTATCCAGGATGTTCTTGATACGGGCAAAAAATACGGTCTTTACGTCATAGGTCAAGGCTGGCACGGTTTCCTCGACAACGAATACTACAAAGCCGAATATGTGGAATGGCACAAACTGCCGCAGTTATACTCTCGTGCGAAGATCGTATTAAACGACCATCACGAAACAATGAGCCAATTTGGCTTCGTGAATAATAGAACATTTGATCTTGCCGCCTTAAAAGCTTTTCAAATCAGCAACTATGTTCAAGGCATAGAAGAGTTTGGTATAGTTACCTATAAGAGCCCGCAAGATTTGGCAAGAAAGCTGGATTACTTCTTACAGAACGAAAGGGCGAGAAAGGAATTTGCCAATCTAAGTAATAAGTTGTGCCAAGGCCATACTTTTACCAATGCCGCGAGAAGAATAGTTGATGTGGCAAGTAAACTATTCAATGAGAAGAGCTCGACCAAGGACATCCAGAAATGGTGTGCTGAAAATGCTGCCATTGATAGTGTTGAGATGACCGATGTCAAAATAGTCCCGCGACTTGTCTTAGAGCCTATGGAGACCTCGCAGCAAATGCAGGATAAATGATTTAAGCCGTACATTTCTTACACGATAACTAAGTTCAGACTGGCGCAATTGTCGCACACATTCGGTGACCGTTGAAAGCTATGTGAACATAACAAGGGCAAAAAGAAATGTCAACTTTGCGTCTTCCAGGTCTTTTTACGGGAATTGATACCAACGCACTCATCGCCCAGCTAATGGCTATCGAGCGCCGCAGACTCAATACGTATGAAGACGGCAAAAAGCTGTGGGAACAAAAAAAAGAGGCCCTGAGCACCCTGCAGACAAAGCTCGACGCCCTTAGAAGCACGGCCAGATCTCTTTCTGACGCCCGTGAGCTCCGTGCCTTTGCGGTCGCATCCAGCGACAGTGATATCCTGACTGCCGAGGCGTCCTATAATTCGTTCGAAGGCAATCATACCGTTGTAATCAACCGGCTGGCCAATGCCGAGCGATGGGTTCATACCAGTGGCGTTGAGTACAGCGAAGACCGTGTCGGGGCCGGCACTTTTATCTACTCGTACAACCATAAAGAAACGGTAATCACAACCACCGCTGCCACGAGTCTGGAAGATCTGGTTGGCCTAATAAACAACGATGCAAACAATCCAGGGGTCACCGCCAGCCTGCTATTCTACAGCGGCGCTTATCATCTTGTGCTGAACGGCAACGAGGCCGGCACCGACTACAGAATCTCTGTCAACGCCAGTAATACAGAAATGCGGGAAGCGGTATCCGCTTTTACAGTGAACAGCGACAACGCTACACTCAGCTCCAAAATCGTAGACCTCGACCAATTTGGCGGCTCACTTGCCGCCGGAGAAAAAATCACGATCAGCGGCAAAGACCACAACGGCAATGCAGTAAGTGGAGAGCTGAGCATTACCAGCGATACCAAACTGACTCACCTAATTTCAGAAATCAACGATGCCTTCGATGGCCGTGCTACCGCAACCTTGGTCAACGGAGAGATTCGCCTTACCGACCACACGTGCGGCACAAGCAAGATGGAACTTACCTTGTCCTATAATCCTGGCTCCGGCTCAACAACGTTGAATATTCCCACTATCAGCCGATCAACACAGGGTGGAAGTACCACCGCTAACCTGGCCGGTTTCGCTTCAGCAAACTTTACCAACACACAGTCAGCCCAAGACTCGAAAATCAGGGTAGACGGCTATCCTTCAAGCTCAGCAGTTTCAGAGGTACAAAAGCTCACGACAACTGCGCAGGCAACCGCCGGTACATTTACCTTGACTTATGACGGCCGGACGACAGCAGCGATAGCCTATGACGCCACCACCGCTCAGATTCAAGCTGCACTTGAAGCCTTGCCAAATGTCTCTACCGGCGATATGACAGTGAGCGGCGATGAGTTGACGGTAAATGGAGGCGTGACAAGATTTACATTCCTCAATACTTTAGGTGATGTTAGCTTGATCTCTATTAATCCCAGCGGCCTGACACCTTCCGCCAATTTAAATTACATAATGACCGAAGAGACAAAGGGCAGTGACGGCTGGATCAGCCGAAGCTCAAACACGGTGGACAATGTTATTAGCGGCGTGACATTGCACCTGCACGATACAACCGATGCCAACGGCCAAGAGATAACCCTGACCAGAGACATCGAGTCGGTCAAAGAAAAACTAAATTCTATGGTTGCGGCTTACAATGCCGCCGTCGTCTATATTCAGGAAAAGACCGGCTACAATGACATCCTGAAAACCGCCGGTGTCCTGATGGGAGATTATATTGTTTCGACTGTAGAGTCCCAGCTTAACATCCCTCTAATCGCTCAAACCAGCGGATTTGTCGAGGATATTGACACCTTTTTGATGCCCGGACAGATCGGGCTAGAGCTTGACCGGGATGGCGTGCTTAGTCTGGATACAAACGTCTTCGATGAAGCCATAGCCGAAAACTATATGGGCGTCCTGGCAGTAATCGGAGCAGACAAGACCGGCAGCACCAACAGTAACGCCATCCAGTTTTACTCGGTCAGCAGCGATTATACCAGAGCCGGCACCTACGACGTCCAAGTGACGGTGGCGGGCGTAGCCATCACAGGCGCCAGAATTAAACTTGCTACCGAGTCTAGCTACCGCGACGCCACCTACAGCGATAATATTGTCACCGGAAATAGCTCGTTCGACGACAACGGCGACCCTATGTATCCGGAAAACGGTCTTGCCCTTAGCGTCGACCTCAGCCAAAATAAGACTTTCACAGCTACGGTCAGGGTCAAGCAAGGCTTTACCGGTGCGCTGGAAGATGCTCTCGACAAAATGCTTAAGCTGACGACCGGCTCAATAAATATCGACCAGGAATACGTCAGCGCAACAATTAAGGGACTACAGGAAAGAATTGAGCTGGAGGAATCCCGCCTGGTTCAGAAGGAAACCAGGTTAGTAAATCGCTTTACGCGACTTGAGAGAACATTAGCTTTGCTGCAAAACCAAATGGCTGCTCTGGGCTTCAGTCAGACATAGTGTGAAACCCCGCCTGAAAGGCGGGGCTAAATATTTAGCCCCACGTTTAACGTGGGGTCTTTTTCCTCTGCCGCAGGCGATAAATCATGGCCAGCACTTCTGCCACCGCCACGTACAGAGCTTCCGGTATAGCACTGCCGGGCTCTACCGTTGAATATATGGCCCTTGCCAATTCGGGTTTTCTGACAATGGGCACGCCATAAGCCCTGGCGATTTCTCGAATCTTCTCGGCTATGTGGTCCGCTCCCTTGGCCACCAAAACGGGCGCCTCGTTTGTCCCGGCGTCGTAGCGGAGGGCGACGGCCACGTGCGTCGGGTTGGTGAGCACGACTCTGGCCTTGGGCACCTCGGCGAGCATGCGCTTCATAGCCATCTGCAACTGGATCCTCCGGATTCGGCTCCTGACCTCCGGCGCGCCCTCCGTCTGCCTGCGCTCTTCCTTGACCTGCTGCTTTGTCATCTTCAGGTCCTGGATGTGTTTCCATTTCTGGAAGAGCATATCGGCCGCCCCGATGACAAGCAGCGCAATGCAGATGCGTATCATAAGCCCGAGGATTAT
>JAFNGF010000128.1 GCA_017885385.1 Planctomycetota bacterium | reverse complement strand
AACGCTGAGGTGCCTTTTGTGGCTTTCAGGGAGAGACGGACTGAGGTTCAACTGCAAGGTCCTGCTGACAGATATAAAAAAGGGGCTGCGAGTATATGCTCACAGCCCTAGTCCGTCTCTCCCTGAAAGCCACAAAAGGCACCTCAGCGTTTGATAAAAAGAAGGCCGTGATCGCGAAAGCGAAACTCCTGGCAAAGACTGAATTTGCCGGGAATTTACTTGAGAAAAGGCCGTCTATGTGGTATAATAGATATCTAACAGACAAGCCAAAGGCTTGTCAGGTAGATGAGTAGATGAGAAGATGGGTAAACGAGAAACCGCATAAACACATTCACGCATGTACGCATTAACGCATTTACGCATCAACGACCCGCGAGCGTCAGCAAGCGGTGGTCAATGACTTGTTCGACAATTGTCGAGAGTTCTCTACAAATCGGCCCTTTTTTTGCAAAACAAAGCCAATTTGCCGGGAGTGCGAAACGAAGATAAGCCCAGTTTTTATAAAGGGTTATGAAGGAAAAGCACGCCTTGCCGGTATATCAAAACAAAGCCAAACAAAGCCAATTAAAGCCAAAGCCAATGTTAAGATGGGTAAACCTTATTTCTCACCGCGGAGAACGCCGAGGCCGCAGTCGCAGTGCGATGCCGCCTTGCCCTAAACCAGCTCCCAGTCACGTAGCCAGGCGTACTCTGGCGGCAAGCTGGCCCAGCGTTCGTCGGTGGTGCGCATCAGCCACTGCTTATCCGCAGGCATCATAGCAAGCGCCCGCGTATACGAAGCTCTCGCGGCGTTCTCGACCTCATAGACCGTTGAAAGCCCCGGTATGACAGCCGTAACGGCATCGTTTAGATTAAGAATGCACTGAAGCGTCAGTAAGGCCAGGTCATTGTCTTCCTTGTTGCCCACGCCCAATCTCTGCTTACCATAACTCTCGAAGACGCTGCCGCCGAAGAACGGCTTTATAGTTATTAGTCCCACATCCTGCTGCCGAAGCGACTGAAAGATGCTCTTATGTTCAGGCCCATAACCGGCATTGACCTCTTCGATATGGTCTCTCGCTGGCGTGACGCCTTTTTCCCTGGTCTTGGCCGTGCAGGGGAAGATAAACATCTCGACCTGGGGGTACTTTTCAATCACGTGCTGCGCCCAGGGTCGGCTGTGGCTGGAGATGCCAAGATGCCGCACCTTTCCTTCCTTATGCAGTTTTCCAAAGGCCTCAATCATCACCTCCACGTCGGCGTCCGTATTGGTGCCGTCCATCTTGGCTTGAACGCGCCATATATCCAGGTAATCCGTTCCGATGTGCCGCAGGCATTCTTCCACATTGTAGAGCTGGGCCTTAACGTTGCAGTATTGGTCGTGACGCGGGCAGAGTTTGGAATCGTCCGCGCCGACAATCATTTTTTCGCGCCGGCCTTTCAGCGCCGCACCATAGCATAGACACTCCTCAGCGCCCGTGATGTCCAGATAATTCATCCCACAGTCTATGGCTTTGGAGACCACCTCGGTGCGGTTCTTGGCGACATCGTCGGGGACTTCCTCATTTACGAATTTGCCCCACCACCAGCCGCCGCTTTGGTCTCTCCAGGGAGCCTGCCAATGCCCTCCCAGCCCGATCTGCGAGATGAACAGTCCCGTTTTGCCGAGCCTGCGGTAGTTCATTTGCGGGTGGTAATTGAGAATCTTGGATGTATCGACCGGCTGGCCGCTCTTGTCGGCGGCGTATCCCTTGGCGGCCAGGGCCCCAACAATTGTTCCCGCTGCCGCCGTGGAGGCATTGCGGATAAAAGCCCGGCGTGAAGATTTATGGTTATTCATAGCCCATCTCCTTTGCAGTGCCAACGGCCCTGCGTTCAGACGTCAGAGGACTTGGAAACAGCTCCGGTGACGGCTGCCATAGTCCGTATAAATATAATAAAGCCAATAGATGTAAATTGCCAAGAATATTCGCCCTGGAATACTTTATAGTATGCGCTTGCGGCTTTAGGTCGCGTCTGCCGGAATAATGCAAAGAAATCTCAGAGCTGAATCGCCTGTATTTTTGAATTGATGCCGCTCGTTCCCGGGCACAAATATCACATACTCAGGACCGAATCGGTGTTCGTTTCCTCCGCAAGCCAACACGCCCTGTCCCTCAATTACAAAGACCTCGTGCTCGTGAGTATGCTTATGCAGAGGCGTATAACCGCCCGGCTGCAATTCAAACATTCGCAGGGCAAAATTTTCGGCTCCATCTTCTTTGGAAATCAGCCACCTTANNAAACGTGGGGCTAAATATTTAGCCCTGCAATTTATTGCGGGGTTCAAAAACGCGGTTTTACCACGGCTTGTGAATCCTATTCAAGTTTCTTTGCCAGGATTTCAGAAACCACCTTCGGATTTGCCTGGCCCTTCGTCTTTTGCATCACTTGGCCCAGCAAGAAACCGCACGCCTTGCTGCTTTTCTTGCCGCCGCTGGTTACGTCTTCGACAGCTTTTGGATTCTCCGCAAGCACCTGGTCAACTACAGCCTCCAGCTCTCCAACGTCACTCTTCTGAATCAGGTTGCGTTCCCGAGCAATAACTTCCGGCGGCTTGTCCGGAGACCCCGACATTATCGTTGTTATCGTTGTCGCCGCGGTAGCACTGGCAACACCCATGACCACCATTTTGCAAAGCTGAGCAATATGGTTGGCCGGAATCCGTAAGCCGACCACCGTGCATCCTTTTTCGTTTGCCAATTTGAGTAGGTCCTGCGTGATTATATTGCATGCTCGCTTTGCATCACCACCTTGGGCAACAACTTGTTCGAAGTACTCCGCTGTCGAGCGGTCGGCGGTTAGAACGCCTGCGTCGTAGTCATTCAATCCATATTCGTTAACGAAACGCAACTGCTTGTGAATGGGCAGCTCACATAATCGGGACTTGATTTCTTCGAGCCATTCCTTTGACAACTGAACCGGCACAAGGTCAGGGTCGGGAAAATATCGGTAATCGGGGGCATCTTCCTTTTCTCTTTGCAGCACCGTCACTTCTTTGACGTCATCCCAGCCGCGCGTGGATTTCGTGCCTGTTTCCAGCGTTTTGCCGGTCTCGAAAAATTCGTCAATCTGCCGGCTTACTTCATAATCGATGCTCTTTTCCAACGCTCGGAAGCTGTTTAGGTTTTTAATTTCGACTATCGGCGTCCTGTATTCGATGCCGTCTTTGGCAATAATCAGGTTGACGTTCGGCTCAAAACGCATGTGCCCTTTCTGCATGTCCGCTTCGGAGACGCCCAAATACCTTACCATCCGCTGCAGCTCCACCGCCAAGGCACGTACTTCTGCGGCGGTATTCATATCCGGCTCAGTGACAATCTCCAGCAAGGGCGTGCCGGCCCGGTTCAAATCAACCTGGGAGAAATTGCCCGCCGTGTGCAGATTCTTGCCGGCGTCCTCTTCCAGGTGCGCTCTTATTATCCTGATCGTTTTGCTCTTGCCGGACTCAAGCGGTATCTCGATAAACCCGCCGGCACTAAGGGGCAAATCATACTGGCTTATCTGGTAATTTTTCGGCAAATCAGGATAGTAATAGCTTTTTCTATCCCACTTGGTGAATGCTGCTATTTCGCAATTAAGTGCCAGGCCCACCAGGACGGCATACTCCAGCGCCTGCTTGTTCATTACCGGCAGGACGCCCGGCATACCCAGACACACGGGGCAAACCCTGCTATTGGGCGGCTGGCCAAACTCCACCGCACAACTGCAAAACATTTTGCTCTTGGTGCACAGTTGCACGTGTATTTCCAAGCCGACAACAACTTTATACTGCAAGTGATCCATCTATTATATCTCGGATAAATCCGAAATTCAAAATCCTAAATACGAAACAAATTCAAAATTCAAATGTCCAAATCTTCAAAACGTTTCCGGTCATTGGAGTTTCTGTCACTCGTGACTCGTTGCTCCGATGGGACGGTCGGCCCGTTTGAATGGGCTTATTATACGGGGTATGCTTGCAAGCCGGCCTTCATTGCACCTTCAATTGTTCCGTCCAGAAGTTCGCTGCCCGGAAACATCCATTCATCGGGATCATAGCGCTCAGAACTCCATTTGAATATCGCAAAACCCCAATCGTTCATCTTGCCGCTATATTTCAAGCGGCAGATAGGTCCGATCTTTCCAAAGTCAGAACGATCCAAGTAGAGATACTTGCCTTGGAAGCGCGCAGCATAATAACAATCTGCGCGCCGAGAGTTCTTACGGTTGAAACGCTCAACAATATGCAATACCTGCTCTCTCACATCATCGGGTATATGTTTTTTGTTCATCTGCGATCCCTTCGCTTTCTCCAACCATCACAGCGCCTGACTTCACCGCAGCAGCCAAACTTTCTGCCCATGCTGCCAATTTTTCTGGCACTTATTTTTGTCAGGATTTGAGGCGAAGGCAAGACAAAAATCGTCACCCGTCGCTCGTACCTCGTGACTCGTCCTTCGGCTTTATTCGATATCCGGTATCCCGCGAGCGGCGTGCCATATCCTCAAAATGTAGATCGCGCTTTGCTCAGCATCTACATGGTAGATAATCCGATACGGTTTGAGAATCGCCTCCCGAATAGACTCTTGGCCTTTTTCGGGAACGGTTCGATTGGAGAACGGCAACTCAGATGCAGTCTCGATGCGTTGTATGATGCGACCGGCGAGCTTGGCTGCTGCGTCAGGGTCGTCCAAGGCGATGTATTGAACGATTCCTTTGAGGTCTTCAACCGCTGTTTGCGACCAGACTATCTGGAAAGCCATTTCTTAAGACTTTCTTTCACCTCTTTGTGGGGAATGACTTTGCCGGACTTGATATCGGCTAGGCCCTTGTCAATGGCCCCAAGGAAACGAATTCGCTCCTCAATATCAGCCCACGTCGCCGAATCGGGCAGGTCCTGAATGATCTTGATCGCGATCTCTTTGCTGGTCATATACTTAAGTATATCGTGCAAGTACCATCAAGGCAAGAGAAAAAACAGTCGCTTGCCGCTCTGCTAAGGATGCGCATACCCTATTTCGCGATTGGCGGTTTTTTCGCGTGCCAGTCGGTCTGCGCTTCGAACATTCTTGCTATCCGCAAAAGTCTATCCTCGGTAAAGGCCGGCGTAAGTATCTGAACGCCGATCGGCAAATCATTCTGGTCGAAGCCGCACGGGACGCTGATGGCCGGTATGCCCGCCAAATTAGCAGCTATGGTATAAATGTCCGACAGGTACATGGTAAGAGGGTCGTCAATTTTTTCGCCCATCTTGAAAGCCGTCGTCGGCGACACCGGCATCATAATGCAGTCGCACTCTTGGAAGACCCTGGCGAAATCACCGCGTATCAGATTCCTGACCTTGAGCGCCTTTAGATAATACGCATCATAATAACCGCTCGAAAGGGCGTAGGTGCCAAGCATTATCCGCCTTTTGACTTCTTTGCCGAATCCCTCGGCCCGCGACTTGGAATAGACCTCGATGTAGTCTCTCGCTCTGTCACTGCGATAACCATAATGGACGCCATCATAGCGCGCCAGGTTGCTCGATGCTTCAGCAGTAGCTATTACGTAGTAGGCGGCAATTGCATAATCCAGATAAGGCATATCTACTTCTATGACTTGGGCACCGAGCTTTTTGTACAATTCTATCGCTTCATATAGGGCGTTTTGTACCTGACGGTCGGCGCCGGCGTTAAAATGCGGAACAATCGCTATCCGGAGTTTTTCTATCGGCTCATCGAGTTTTTCAAGGTAATCGCAAAGAGGTGCGACATTTTCGTCGATGCTTGTGCTGTCGGCGGGGTCGTGCCCGGCTATAACATTTAGCATCAACGCCGAATCAGCTACTGTGCGGGTTATAGGCCCGATTTGGTCCAGGCTCGAACCGTAGGCGACAAGCCCATATCGTGAGACCCTTCCGTACGTCGGCTTTAGGCCGACTACCGAGCAGAAACCTGCCGGCAGGCGAATTGAGCCTCCTGTATCTGAACCAAGAGCGGCGTAACACAAGCCCGCGGCCACGGCTGCTGCCGGACCCCCGCTGCTTCCACCCGGCACTCGGGTCGTATCCCAGGGATTGACGGTTGTTTTCAGGGCGGAGTTCTCCGTGCTCGAGCCCATGGCAAACTCGTCCATATTCGCCTTGCCCACTATCACGGCATCGGCGGCAAGCAGCTTTTCCACCACGGTAGCGTTGTAAGGGGCGTAGAAATTCTCCAATATTTTCGAAGCGCAGGTTGTCGCCCCAAAAGTGGTGCACATATTATCTTTGATTGCGACTGGAATGCCCGCCAGCGGCCCGACGGGTTGACCGGATGCTATCCGCCTATCAATATCCGCAGCATTTTTCAGCGCTTGATGGGGGTATGTGCTGATATAAGCGCCGATGATGGGATCGAGCCTGTCTATCTGTTGGAAAATCTCCTCCGCCGCCTCGACGCAGCTTATTTGGCCGGCGGATATTGTTTTGCGCAGCTCTAACGCGGTTAAGTGCTCCATTGCAAAAGGTCACGCGCTATTTTGTCTTATCGCTTTTGCGATGCTGAAGAAACCAGTCGTAAAGCTCCTGGTTATTGTATGCAGCCGTCCACGAATCATGGCCGGCATCAGGATAAACGGTCAGCTTTGCATCGCCGCCGGCGGCTTTGATGGCCTGCACCATCTCCTCGGATTCTTTTACGGGAACGAGGTTGTCTTTGGCGCCGTGAAAAGCCCAGACGGGCACGTTTTTAAGGCTGCCGGCCATAAAGCGCTTACCGCCTCCGCAAATCGGCGCAATGGCGGCAAAACGCTCCGGGTGCACAGCAGCCAGCGACCAGGTACCGTACCCACCCATGCTAAGACCGGTCAGATAAATTCTCGCTGCATCAACTTGATACCGGGCCACGACATCGTCCAATAGACTTGTCAGCACCTCAATTTCGTCCGTCCACCAGGAGGCCCCGGGACACTGCGGAGAAACAACAATAAATGGAAAATCTTTTTTGTTTTCGACGATTTTGGGCGGGCCGTGCTTTTTCACCAGCCCCAGATCATCGCCGCGTTCGCCGGCGCCGTGCAGGAAAAGAATCAGGGGCCAGTGCTGATTTTTCTGGCCGTAACCTTCCGGCAGAAACAGCAGATACTTGCAGGTCAAAGTCTTAGTTATGGTCTTTTCAAACGCCTGGGTGTGCTGGCCGGGCGGCAAAACCGATCCAGACCTCATTTCAGTTTTCTCCACACTTACACAACCCGCTAAAAGCAGGCCAAACGACACCCACCACGCCGAATAAACTGCTTTCATTGATAGATACCTCCGAATCTGCTTACCGGCGAATTTCACGCCCAGGAACTATCATCCAGGATTTTGGGAACTTTGAAAAACTCCCCATCCCGCTGCGGGGCGTTCGCCAATGTCTTTTCGGTTCCGAGTGACTCTCTTATCTCGTCCTGGCGGAAAACATTGCTGATGGGCAAACAGTGCGCGAGCGGCTCCACACCTTCGGTATCCAATTCGCTCAGTTTCTCCACGTAGTCGAGGATAGCGCTGAGCTGAACGGTAAACTGCTGGACTTCCTCTTCGGTCAGCTCCAGACGCGATAACTTGGCTACCTTTTTCACCTGAGTTTGGTCAATTTTTTCCGGCATTTTGCAGGGCGCCTCTAAACCGAAAGCGAGGCAGAACCGGCCTCGCTCGAAATCAGCTTCTTTTTACCGCCGAGGCCGCAGAGGGCGCGGAGCAGATACTGTTTTGTTTTTTTCAGTCTCAGCGCTCTGTGCGGTTAATTTGGGCTCGAAAGACATGCCTCATAAGCAGGCCCTTGTCAACCAGCAGCCTTCTCAGCGGGCTGGTAATTTCGCTTGGGCGGCTTATGAACAAGCCCCATATGGATAGCCTTGGCCGAGACCCTGACGCGGGTGACCGTTCCGTCAACAACCGCCCGTACCTTTTGGATATTAGCTTTGAATTTCCTTTTGGTGCTGCCGGTAATCTTTCTACCAACGCCGCCAAGATATTTAGCCTTACCGCGTCGGGCGATCTTTCTGCCCGCCACCGTGCGCTTACCCGTAAAATAGCACACTCTCGACATATATATATGCTCCTGTTCCGGTAGTTTGTATGCCCATGCCCCTATATTCGACCGAGCAAGCACTAAATAGCGATTTTGCACGCGAATTGCAAGGACAAACCGGTAATTTAACACAAAAAACACTGTTTCACCGTAACAATGTTTTCGCTCATACGCACCCGCCCGATATTTTCTTTATGTTTGGGCCGATAAAGTTTATAATTGCCTCCTGATGTGCAGGCTCATCGGGCAACGACGTTCAAGAACGAGCAAACAGACGCAAATGTATGAATATTTTAGGAATTTCCGCTTTCTATCACGATATTGCGGCAGCGTTGGTCCGCGACGGTGAAATCATCGCCGCTGCCCATTCTCATTGTGCTGCTTCTTCTGGGCCTGCTTGTCCTTCTTGGCGGCACAGGATTAGCGCCGTTTATTTACCCGCTCTTCTAACGTCTGGCCGGGGCCATCGCATCGGAAATTTAGAATTTGGAATTTTTTGGCCCTACATCGCCTATTTTGCCCCAAAAATCTGGTTTTACCCCCAAAAAATACGTAGTTACCACAATTGATTTCCAGACCCTTCAAGTTGTATACTCTGGTCGGAGCAGCTTTCCTTGATGTCGTGAGGAGAATCTGCGCGAAGCCTAACCTTCGCCTTGAGGACGCATACAATGCAAAGGGCCGCGATATAGCGTCGCATAGCGGTCTTAAATAGGCCCAGGACCGGACCTTCTCCCCACGTATTTCACTCGCCCAAGGCATACAAATGACCCGCTGTTCGCAAGTATATCCTGTTTTCGACAACTGCCGGAGTGGCAAAAATCCTTTCGCCAAAATTGTTCCGCGCCAGGACTTTCAGCTCATCATCGACTTGGATGACCGTGACGACGCCGGGGACAGAGGCAACGATAACCTTGTCGCCCGCGACAATGGGTGAAGCGATGTATTGCCCCGGCGCCCCGATTCGTTCCCGGAAGAGTTCTTTGCCGGTCGAGGCCTCCAGGCAGGTGATCAGGCCACCGTCCCGCAAGAGGTAGAGTCTCCCCTGACAATAGAGCAGCGAGGGTGTCTCGGGAATGCCATGCCGAATTTCCCAAGCCACATGCGATTTACGGGCATCCTTTATCGCTCCGGGACGAATCGCCACCAGGTAGGGTTGGCTAAGAGCTGCGAAGCCCGACATCGTTTCCATCCATTCCTCTTCACTGATGATCCTGTTCTTATCATGGTCGAAGACCCTCAGGAGAGTGTCCATGTCCTTGACCGGCAATCCATAACCGGGATTGTCTCTGGGCAATTCCGGTCGCTGTATGAAAGCAAAGCCTTCCGTCATTTCGTCGCGCTGTATTTGATTGTCGTGGTTCCGGTCGAACTTCTCGACGGTGATCTTCCATGTCCCAGCTGCATCCAACTCATCATCTCCGCGCCCACCCAAGGCCGCGGCGCCAGCAAACAGAAGCCCATCGCCGGTTATGGGGATACCGACCGTTTCGTCCGCAAAACCTCCGGCCCACCATATCTCCTCGCCGG